>CAYMMQ010000195.1:0-3883 GCA_964391585.1 uncultured Ectothiorhodospiraceae bacterium | reverse complement strand
GCTTATTCTCGTCCTGAAGCCGAGTATTCTCGGCAGATAATTTACATTCCATATTAAACCACCATCGCATCCGGATATTTCGTGGCCCGGGGAGCGTAATCCTCAGGGGCTTTCTCGCCGCATACCTTACATTCCATGTCAGGTATCACTTCAGCATGGAAGTGCCTGTCATCGTATCCTGAGCGACGTTCCTCGTTACCACAGTGCTCGCATACGAATATTACAGTGAAGTCTCTTCTCATCTGATTTAAGATTTTCTTGATCCTCATTCTTTCCTCACTTTGTTAATCAACAATAAGGTAATATTTTCGTTTGTCTGGGTTTTTTTCTAAAAGATTAAACCCTCATCAATATTAAGATTTATATTTTCCCACCAGTTTTCATAATCTCCCCGGATACCAGATACGGCTGCTAAAGTATCATATACCAACTTATTTGGACTAATTGCCCTATTTTCTCTTCGAAATGCTTTTTCATCCATTCCGAAATATCTTACAGCAAATACTCCAATAGCACCAGAACGGCTTATACCAGCATCACAATGAATAAGAAGCATACCGATATCTTGATTCCTGATATTATCAAGAAACGTAATAACAGTCTTCGCCATTCCAGTACTAAACATTGGATAATTAGTACATAGCAGTGGATGGATTTTATAATCGACAGCGGTAAGGTCTGCAAAAATCATTGTAATAACATTTCTACACCCAATACGCTTCACAACATCATAAGTAAACAATACTTCTTTCTCACTGGAACATATTGATATGATAGCTATCCGTTCCATATCCTTACCAGCACCAATAGTAAAAGCTTTGGCAGCTTCTCTTGGCGTAACCAATATTTTATGTACCATTGCTCAATCCCTCACTACGAGCCAGTGTTTCCGTTTATCGGGCTTCTCATCGATTTCAACCCAACCGATGCCGACCCATTCTTTTACCTTGCCATCAGTATCGATAACCTTTTTATACTTCTTCTCGTTCCCGGCGACCATACTGATGGTGGTTAATTTACTTCTTTTAACAACGTGACTACCCATCTGTGTCCTCCTTTAACTCAGGTTTCCTGTGTTTCTTCTCCTCTTCTTTGAGAAGCTCCTCAACATCAGCCTGGCATCCGACGCATTTTCCGCCCGATTCTGCCGCAGATCCGTCCCGGCATACACAAGGGGTCATGGATGATTGTTCTCGAGGACAGACGAGCTCTTCTCCCTTTAAACCGGTTCTGAGTCCTATCAGGTATTTAAGTTTATACGGAGCATAGATATTCATATTATCCTGGAACTCGGGAAGCATCTGTTCTGCAGCCGCGGCCAACTCACAGTCGATATGACAACGATCTTTCGTACATTGTTTATGATGTTTTAATTTATCCATAAAGCCGAACACCTCCAATCGTAGGCCTCATCCTTTCAAATCCGGATAAGTCATAATTATCTTCTATAAGGTCATGGATTTTCTGAACTTTATCCCACCCGTCGTTATGACCAAGACTTTCTCTCGAACGGGCCTCAACAACTGCATTGAAGAATTTAACCAACACGGCTATTAAAACCGTTTGATTATCCAGCATTTTTTGCTTGATAGAGTTGGTATTTTTAATCCTTTCCAACCTCTCAGCAGCCCTGTTTGCAATATCAGTAAGATTATCCATGACGCTGCTCCCGGTTAAATTTAAACATATCCTCAACAGCTATTGGCTCATCACGGTCGACCGGGCACCTTTTCACATCCCCACCCTTTTCTTCACAATCGTACCGCTTGCACCATTTGCACAACGATTTATAATCTTCTTTTTTGCTCAATATCTCCTCCTTATTGATAATTAATTGTCTAAAATAGTGATGCCACATTACTACGCTCAATAACAGGTAAAAAAAAGTCGACAGCAGGAACCGAGGGCATAAGGATCCCCGCGGGGCGCGTCTGCAACCTTCTGCCGCGTAGACATTCCAGCTTCGAACGCTCGCACTCGCAACTCCATACTGTCGGACAAATTAAAAAGACGCACTGTTACCCCTAAACTCAGTCTTGGGAGACTGGTGCGGGCGGGCCTCATCATGGTAACCCGTTGGTACACACCGCCAGTGCGCCTTTATTTAAGTTAAATCTTCAGGCGTTTCAGGAAACTTTGGAAGTTCAGGTGGGATTGGCCCAGCTCCTGCGTCGGGCGGAGCTCCAAACATCTGAGAAAAGATATTTTCAAGTCCATCAGAATCTCCATCAGCAATTTTTGAAAAGAGCTGTTTTAACAAATCGTACCTATCAGAATTTTCACGTCCGATGCGAATAATATCGAGTATTTGACTGTGCTCTTCAACATCTTTGCCGGTAAGAACCTCACCAAAAGCAACCACGCCCCTTTCTTTACCAGGGGTGTATGTGTGGTATTCGGATTCTATTGAATCACTTTCCATATCGTACAGGGCGGTAAGTATTCCGCTCTTTGGCACTTTTGTTTTTTCAGATCCCATACAATCAAGGAATAGTGCAATTTTTGAAGCGTTTGTTACTTCAGCAAAAGTTCCAACCTTAGAAATCAATTCAATCATCTGATCATTATTATCTGCAATAATAGGAATTAATGGAGAGATTCCCTTGTCTTCACGCATTATAAACATAATATTTGTGAAGTGTCCTGTGTTTTTAATGCCATCAAGAATTTTTTGTTTAACATCGAGAAATATATCATCAATACCATAAGCGCGGTCATCTGCCTTATAATATTGTTTGTTTATTATATTTGCGTCAAGCTTTCCGGAGCATGTCGGACACTCACACAATTTGGCATTATAACCTTCAAATAGAGACTGAAACATTTTATCTTCAGGACCATCGCACTTCATAATATCTTCAATCTTACCGGTAAAATTCGGCCTGTGCTCAAGATCGAAAGAATACATATAAGCATCACCACCATTCTTTTTCGATTCGAAGTTTGTCCACAAAATAACAAACCCCTCATTACGCTCATGTTTCGGTGGCATGTTTTTAAACACATTCTCTTTTATCATCTTTTCCATTTCTTCAGCTGACTCGGCAAATTTTCCAAGACAGCGAAGTATTAAAACGACACCATGGGCCCCTTTACGCTTTGCGTAGTTACCAAGAGACTCAAACGTATCATAAAATTCTTTTTTTGACACAAGTGGTAATGGTCCGATACTGAGCTCCTTTTTTATTAAAAATGCGCAGTTCGTCAAATCATTATCTGCCTCTAAAGCCTCTTTTGCCTGTTCGGCGAGATGGTCAGCAAATAAATGCTCGTAATTCTTTTCATTATCACACATAACTATCCTATCCCCGCATTGTAGCGGCATAAACTGTTTTCACATGGTCAAGGTCACCCTGCCACGACCATTCGTCCAGAAGAAGGCGTTGAACGTCACTTCCTTCAAGGGTTATATCATCGTCACAGCGCATATCAAGCAGCTTCAGAGCGTTGTCATAATCGCTCTGATGGTCCTGTGGAACGGGCAGGTTGAAATGTAATGGAACAACAGCATTATCCTGCCTGATTGTTGCAGCTGTGTCCTCGAGTAATTTAAGGGCCGCGGTGACATATTCTTCACACGCCTCGTCATACTCTTTGGTATGCTTATCACGATTACCTTTGATAATACCGATAAGCTTGTATTTGTCAACTTTTACTTTTTTCATAATATCCTTTCTTAAATTAAAAAACTCGGGGTGGCAGGATTTGAACCTGCGAACAACTTGCTCCCAAAGCAAGTGCGCTACCAGACTGCGCCACACCCCGTATTAAATAATATCTATAAACTCATGACACACGCCACAATATCTTGAAGAGTATCCAGCACCATTATTTTCATCGCGTACTAATTTATCAACATTTAAACCGTGGTCGCATGGTTTTG
>CAYMMQ010000194.1:0-3926 GCA_964391585.1 uncultured Ectothiorhodospiraceae bacterium | reverse complement strand
CCATTTTAAAATGCACCTATGAATAAACTGTAAAGTTTATATAGAAATTAACACATAAAGCCCTTATTTTTAAGGGCTTTATGTGTTTTAAAGGGATTGTAAAACTGTAAATATTTTTTTTATAAAAAGTGATAACTCATACCATGAAAATATGTAAAGTTTTTTAAAACGAATTTGATAAGAGTAACTGGCCCATACAAGTTAGATAAGAAACTAAATATATTACTTGATAAGTAAAAGAAAATTTATCTTTATCACTTTAACAGACGAACTATAGAGTTTGATTTCTGACAGATCCCCACGAATTATTCATTGCTAATCGTATCAATACTTTGGGTGTAACTTGAAATATTATCAAAAACAATTCGTAGTTCCTTATTTTTAATCTTATAACGTTTATCATTAATGATTTGCATAGCCAAATAAATCAATGATAAAACAGTGTAATGCCTTACGGTGTTTGCCTGTAGTTGGTAGTGTTATTTTTTATCAACAGCCGCTTTACCAATACACCATAAAATAAAAAGAGCTAATGCTGAAATTAACAATAAATTATTATATCGATCAGTCGTTTTTGATTTAGCTTGAGCAAGTCCTAACCCATATTGTTGATTTTTTGTATCTCTAAAACCTTCCTCTATTTGCATACGGCAACGATATAATTTAACCACTGTTTTAGGTGTGTTCATTTTTTCTGGCAAACATGAAATAAGTAACCAGGGTTGCTTAGCTTTTTTTGCATAATATAGACTAGAACCATCTTTAGAGTATCCACCTCGTTTCTTTTTTCGGTGCTTTCCTTTTAACGAGCCATGATATAAAACACCTTCACAACCAAATCGATTCACCTTGCTGTAAAGTATTTTTCCTAAGCGAGTGGCTTTCCTTTTTGCCTGTTTCATCACAGCAGTACACCCCATATAACTGACACCATTATCCAATGATAATTGGACGTTTCCTCTCACTCTGCCTACCCAAAACCAACTTTTTGATTCAATTTTTTTAAACCACGGTGTTTTAAATATGGCATCAGATAATATTTTTGGCTGACATCCTTGAGGTAATAATTCTCCTAATTTATCCAAAAAATCATCGTGTACATCCGTTCTATTTAACTGACGTGAGACATGCAGTGCCATTTGCTCTAAACAATCAAGTACTTCAAGGCTCGCTTCTTCCATTTTAGCCAATAAGTCTAATTATTTTATATAAAACTTGGGATAACTTGCCTGTCTTCTGAGAAGGCAAGAGCATTTTATTCTAGTGACTTTTTAACTTTAGTATCACCCATGACTTTCTCCAAAATGACTCTATACCCAGCACCATAGGTATTTTGAATAAAAAATTGATGAGTGTTGTATTTTTTTAGAATTTTATTTTTAAAGCGAGAGATAATTTGCACAATGCTGTTGTAATTAATTTCTCTATCATTATCATGTTCCCCAATGCTGCTACATATGTGAGCCGTCGTAAAATAACGGTTAGGATAGCGGCACAACAGGTCAACAATTAAACATTCATTTTTGGTTAACTTAACTTTTTCATTTTCATAAAATAGAAGTTTATTGGCTTTATCCCAGAAATAACCATTGGCTAGATTCAACATTTGAGCTGTCTGGTATTTATTTATAACATTACGTAAGCAAGTATCCAGTTTTATCTGGCTGATAGGTTTAACTAAATACGCAAATAACTGTAGGTTCACAGCCTGCATTAATTTTTCCTGATCGGTGTAAGCGGTAAGCATAATAATCTCAATGTTCTGATCGACTTCCCTTATTTTTCTCGCCAGCTGCAAACCATTAAGATGTGGGATTGAAATATCCAGCAAAGCGATAGCTGGCTGCTGCTCTTGGAATAATTGAAATGCAGTTATACCATCACTAGCAACTAGCACCTTAGAAAAATAACGCAGTAATATTTGCTCAAAGTTTTCTCTGATAATATCATCATCTTCCACATATAGTGCCGTTAAATTGCTCATCCTATACTTATCCTAAAAATAGCTCCATTATTTGAGTTTTTGACTGCTATATGTCCATTCATATGTTGTTCAAGAATGTATTTAGATAAATACAGCCCTAAACCTGTGCCGTCATTTTTTTCTTTCGTGGTATAAAACTCATCAAAAACATGAGGCAAATGGTGCTCTGCAATACCACCCGCATTATCAATAAAGTCAATTATGGTTTGTTCTTTAAGGTTAAAACCAATAATTTTAATTATCTTATGCTCTTCTGAGCTAACTTTAAATGCATCCTTTGAGTTTTGGATTAAATTTAATATGATATGCAATAATTCATTTTGCAAAATATCGATATCTTTGTTGAAATTAAAATCTGTCTTAACACTTATATTAGCAGCTTGCATATCATCTTTTGAAAGCATAAGTGCCTTGTCAATCAATTGGGCAATATCTGTTTTTTTATCAATATTGTCAGGTTTATAAAAATCCCTAAAATCATCTACGGTAGACACTAAAAAACTAACTTTATCATTAATCTGAATTATTTTTGTTCTAAGTTCTTGTTTAGATAGTAAAATTACGTCATCACAACGGTATTGCAAAAAGGTGACGATTGAACTTATAGCGGTTAATGGTTGTTTCCACTGATGGGTAATAGCCGCTATCATATCGCCCATTTGAACTTTTTTATTGATTAGTATTAGCCTGTTTTTTTGCTTAACAACTTCTTGTTCCAAAAGTTGGATACGATAATGCAATAGGTATGAAAATAATAAGGCTTCTATAACAAGTCCAAAACCAGAGGCATGAAAGCTAAAATAATTGTAGGGGAAAAGTCCCATAAGGGTAAAAATGGTGATAGCAAAACTGATTATATATACGCCATAAGTAAAAATAAAGAGTTTAGCTAAGGGGTGTTTTTTTTGATAAAAATACATCCCCACATAAATTAATAACAAAAAAGAAAAAATAAATAGCCCATTCACTAGTTTAATTGCTAGTGACAAATCAACAAAAACTGCAATCAATAAGTTAATAATACTTAGACTGATAAGCAGATTTAATAAACGATTAATCTTTTCTTTCTTAGAGATATCAAATATCGATTTGACAAACAATGCCAAAAACAATGGCACTAATATCGCCGTTAAATTGAACCAGTAAACTTGCTTGCCATATAATCCGAAATTATGAAAGACAGAACCATACATATAAAAAAGCCCTATACTGGCATTGATAAGATAAAGGCTATAATAAATAAACTCTTGTCGTCGACTAAGTAAAAACAACATACTATTATAAAAGGCCAATGCAAATAGAATGGCAATTAACAGATTAGAATAAAATTTATTATTGATTAATGCATGAATACTTTGATGTTCATCGTATAAGCTGATATCCAGCAACTGATGTATAAGAGCTTGATTTTTTATGTAGATTGTTTTTTCACTATCGGCTTTGATATGAATGGGGTAACGTAATACACTGCCATTAAGTTTGTCTCCTATGTTGCTATTTAATAGCAGATACCTATTTTGGTCAAGCTGTTGTTCCCTGCTAAACTCATAGATATCAATCTGTTTACTCATATAAGCAAGGTTATTATGTAAGTAGAGAGTTCTGGGAATTTGGCTATGGTTTTCAAGTCTAACTTTATACCAAGTTGTCATATGAGCAACACTAAAACTATTTTTATTATTAATGTTTTTAAATGCTAATTTTTTAACCTCATTGATGGATAGCTTATTAGAGTCGTCATGTTGATAAGCAACTGAAAAATTATCCAGAGCTATTTTATCTTGTGTTATTTTTATGGGAACTAAGTTATTTTTTGTAATTGCATAAGACGGCATAGGTGACAAGCTTAAAGATAAATAAATAAATAATAGTATTATTTTCATAATGAATTTTGCCTGTTACCCTTGAATTACTTTATTTCTGTCTCTTTTTTTACAAGTTT
>CAYMMQ010000193.1:0-3934 GCA_964391585.1 uncultured Ectothiorhodospiraceae bacterium | reverse complement strand
ACCTACTATGGTTGCTAAAGAGAACAGTTTCGAGCACCAACCACTTCCCCCTTTGACAAAGGGGGATTGAGGGGATTTATCTTTTATGGTTAAATCATTAAGGTTCCTCTTTTAACCAAATGAGCTTTTGTTTGTTAATGCTGATTTTTGCCTCAATTTGCGAGAGCTGATAAAAGTTGTCTTTTGCTTCATTTCTTGCCATTTGTAGTACATTTAAGGCTTGTTGATACTGGGCATTGTTATAAAAAAAATCCGCTTGAGCAATACGGGATAAAATCGGTTGATTCGTCTGTTGATAAGCATAAGCAAGTTGTTTATAAAAAATCGCATCCACACTGGCATATTGGAAATATTTTTCTATGAGTTTAATGCTTTGCTGTGCCTGTCCTGATTGGATCAAAGCCTCTGAATATAAAGCGGTGATGATTTTATGAAAGGGGTGTTTTTTTAAGCTTTGAGCAAGTATTTGCATCGCTTGTTGTTGGTTTTTGCTATTGTCACTGTTCAATAGCGCTTCACAATAGGCAGTAATGTAATAACTATTGGTGTTATCAGTTTGATATAATTTTCTCAAAATGGATAAAGCTTGCTTGATTTTGCCATCATGAAAAAAGCTTAAACCATAACCATACCAATAATCAGCTCTTTGCTTGATAGTATTTTGCCCGCTTAAAAGTTGGTATTTTTGATGAGTTTGTTGTTTATCCATGCTGGTAATAATATCAAGCTTCGCTTTCATCAGAGAATATACGGTATTATCTTGTTTCAGCATACTGTTTTTTTTGACGAAATTGTCTGCTTTTTGGGATGAAACGGCAATTCGATTGATGGTGACAGGGTGGGTGAGTAGAAATTCTGGGTAATTTCCTGTCATATATCGATTTTGATTTTGTAACTTTTGAAAAAAACGACTCATGCCATAAGGGTCATAATTTGCTTTTGCTAGAGTTTCAATGCCTACACTATCTGCTTCTATTTCATTTTCACGAGTGAAGTTGATTTGGTTTTGTACCCCTAAAGCACTTAAACCACTCACCGATGCCACGCCAATATCAGGAGATGATGCTACGGCTCCTAATAAAACGCCAGCAATCATTCCTAAGGTCATTGGGATATCCATTTGTTTAGACTTTTCAATAGCTCTTGCAAGATGCTTTTGAGTGACATGAGCAATTTCATGGGCTAAAACCGAGGCAAGTTCACTTTCTGTTTCCGTTGCTAAGAATAAGCCACTATATACCGTGACAATACCGCCTGGTGAGGCAAAAGCATTGATTTCAGGGGAGCCTTGTAAAAAAAAGCGATAACTTTGATAATTTTTTTGCCCACTTTCTATTAAGTGTAAACCTAAGCTTTCTAAATACGCATTTAACTCCAGATCTTCAACCAGTTGGTGACTGTTTTTTAATTGTGCAACAACCGAATGAGCAATTTGATCTTCCATTTGTGGGGTCAATGCAAGGTTTGAACTTGCTCCCATATCGGGAAGTTCAATGGTTTTAGCCATGCTTTGTTGAGAGATGCTCAAAAGCAACATAAGAAGTGCTAGGGTAGTAAGGATTTTTTTTATCATAACCTTCAGTTTCGTTTATTTATCGATATTGTCGCTTCATTATATGACAATTCTGGCAAAACTTTGTTGCAACTTTGTTAAAAAATAGCTTTTAGCATTATCAGCTCCTGTAAACTAAGTACGAAGACTATTAATTTGTATGCTATAATTTTTTTATTTTAGCAAGCGACTATTATCCGGTATTTTATGGCTATTTTTGACCTTATTGTTTCAAATTCAACTATTTTTCTCAGCCTTTTATTTTTATTAGGGCTTATGGTAGGCAGTTTTTTAAATGTGGTGATTTACCGCTTTCCCATTATGTTACAACAACAATGGAATAGTGAGTGTTGTGAATTTCTTTCTGAACAAGACAAATCTTTTAAGCCGCTATGTAAAAAACTTTTAGATTCGCAACACCCCTGTAGTTTATCAAGTCCAGGCTCACAATGTCCGCATTGTCAACACAAGATTCGTTTTTATGAAAACATTCCGGTAGTGAGTTGGTTATTCTTAAAAGGGCGTTGCTCAAATTGTCAGCAAAAAATCAGTATTCGTTATCCTTTGATCGAACTGTTAACGGCATTTTTAACCCTTGCCGTAGGGCTTAAATTTGGCGCTACGCTACAAACCATGGTTTTAATCAGTCTAGTGTGGTCTCTTATTGCACTGAGTATGATTGATTATGATACCCAATTATTACCGGATGATATCACCTTGCCCGTGTTGTGGTTAGGTTTGTTGGTCAGCTTTTTTGATTTTTCTATAGTTGACAGTTTTGATGCTTTATTAGGTGCGATGGCAGGTTATTTGAGTCTTTGGTTTGTTTTCCAATTATTTAAACTGATCACCGGCAAAGAGGGGATGGGTTATGGTGATTTTAAACTGTTTGCCTTATTTGGTGCCTGGTTGGGCTGGCAATCGCTGCCGGTTATTCTTTTTATATCGACCCTTTCAGGGGCTATTATTGGCCTAAGTCTGCAACTTTTGTTAAAAAAAGACAAATCAATTCCCATTCCTTTTGGCCCGTATTTATCTATTGCCGGACTAATTGCCTTATTTTGGGGTGGTGAAATTACCAATTTATACTTTAACCTTGCAGGCCTAAATTAAAACGATGTTAGTAATCGGCTTAACGGGTGGGATTTGTAGTGGCAAAAGCATCGTTAGTGATTATTTTAAGCAACAAGGTGTGCCCATTATTGATGCCGATGAAATATCTCGCCAATTATTAAATGCTCATATCAACGATGAAAATGCGGATGCTTTAAAACAAGTGGTGCAATGTTTTGGTCAGGATATTATTAATAAAGAAGGTTATCTAGATCGAGCCTTGTTAAGAGCGTTGGTATTTTCGCAACACTCATCCGAAGTTATTAATAACAACAAGCAGCAATTAGAAAATATTTTACATCCCTTAATTTACCAACAAATTCAGCAACAATTAAAATTACTCAAAGAGCAGGACAAACACGCGCTGGTGATAGTGGCTATTCCATTATTATTTGAAAGTGCAAACCGCTACTCATTTGATGGTGTTTTAGTGATTGACTGTGCTGAAGAGCTGCAAATAAGTCGATGTTTACAACGAGATAAATCCAGCCTTGACATTGTTAAAAATATTATTAAACAACAAGCTACTCGTGAGCAACGATTAAGCATTGCCGATGATGTTATTGTTAATGATGGGGATGTGGAGCAGTTGTTGCTAAAGAGTAAACTGTTACTTGAAAGCTTTAACAAGATGATTAATAATATCCATTAAATTGCACATCATACTTCGCCATACATCTCATTGATAAGCATCCTTAATTCTTTTGCTTTGGCACTGGTCAATTTGTCTATTTTATTTAATAACCTTTTTGTTGAGATAGTACGAATTTGATCTAATGCTATTTCTGCCTTTTTGCCAGCACAAGCTATTTGAATTCTGCTTCTCCATAAAGGATGCAATTTAGTTGTTAGGGGACAAACAACCAGAGTGTTAAGATGTTTATTCATTAAATCATCACTGACAACAACACACGGGCGAGTCTTATTAATTTCTGAACCAATAGTTGGATCCAAATTAATTAAATATATTTCATAACGTTTAACCATTTAATCTATTTTATCCATATCAAGCTCCTGCCATTCAGACCATTCTTCTTCCTCTAATAAAGAGCTTTTTTGCATTGATTGGTAAGTGTCTTGCCAACTTAATTTCCCTTGTTCACTGGATGAAATTAAAATACCCTCTTTAACTTCAGTCAACTCAATTTTTTCACCAAAACCATAATGATTGATCATCGCTTTGGGTAAACGAACACCTTTAGAATTCCCAATTTTAATTAACTTTGTAGTCTGTTGTATCATCACAAAAACCTTTATTCATATTAATAA
>CAYMMQ010000192.1:0-4022 GCA_964391585.1 uncultured Ectothiorhodospiraceae bacterium | reverse complement strand
AATTATTTTTTGACAATAGTACTGGTAAACTGTAAAATGTCGCGGTTATGATGGATAGAACACCTAAAGTTATTGATTATATTCGGTTTACTGATGCGAAAAAATCACTATCAGCCAAGCTTTCTTTTAACTTTTGTCATAGATTGATAGAGGTGGTTTATCATTATCAGTCTTCAGAAGCTAGTTTTATTGATGTTGATTTAAATTTTGGTGTAGATGATTTAGGACATCGATTTTTAGTTGGAACATTAAAAACAGAAGTAACTCTTGAGTGTCAGCGTTGTATGCAGGAGATGAAATACCCTGTTAATATTTCGTTGAATATAGCATTTGTGCAAAGCAGTCATGAAGAAGATGAAATTTCTGGTTTATATGAAGCATATTATGTTGAAGACAAATCTGAACCAATAGATTTGCATGAATTAATTGAAGAAGAAGTTTTATTGTCTTTGCCATTGATCGCTAAGCACGATAATCAATGCGTGCAATTGCATCATGCGAATACAGAGCTTGAAGATGTTGAGCAAACAGATGATAAAAAAAATCCATTTGCTATTTTACAAACGCTAAAGAAATAAATTAGTGGTGATGTTGTAACTGAAAAAAGAATTATTCGCTTGTTGTATATAAATAAGTGTTTGATATTTAATGTAGAAATATTTAAGAAATGAGGATTTATAATGGCAGTTCAAAAAAATAAAGGCACTCCCGCAAGAAGAGGATCTAGAAGAGCTCATGATAGCTTGAAAGATGCTACTTTATCCATTGAGCCAACTTCAGGCGAAACACACTTAAGACATCACGTATCTGCTGATGGTTTTTATAAAGGCAAACAAGTTATTAATAAGTAAAATTTCATCTTGATACCTAATCCTGTTAAGAAAACTATTTTAACCTTTGATTAGAATAATATTTTCTATAGCATTTATAGTACTTGATACAGTTACTCTGCTCTAGACTTGCAGTTTTGTAGCTAAATTTAATTTTATAGTAATATTTGCTCTTCTATTTAATAGACCTGCTTGATCTTATTTGCTAAGCAGGTCTTTTTGTTTTGATAGCTGCAAGAATTCAATATGAGTGATTAATTTGTCATCTGAAAAAATTATAGCCATTGATGTAATGAGCGGGGATCATGGTGTTTCTTGTACCATTCCAGCATCCTTAGATGTTTTAAAAACGCAACCAAATTTACAACTTATTCTGGTTGGTGATGAAAATATCATCCAACAAGAACTCGACAAATATGATGTAATAGAAAAAAATCGGGTGAAAGTGCAACATGCTTCTCAAATCGTTGAAATGGATGAAAAGCCAGCTATTGCATTAAGAATGAAAAAAGATTCTTCGATGCGTGTTTCAATTGATTTGGTTAAAACTAATAAAGCACAAGCCTGTGTGAGTGCCGGTAATACGGGTGCATTAATGGCAACGGCTCGTTTTGTTCTTAAAATGCTTCCTGGAATTAACCGCCCAGCAATATGTTCTGCTCTTCCCACGATCAAAGGACATACTTTGATGCTAGATTTGGGGGCAAATGTCGACATGGATGCACAACAATTATTTGAATTTGCAGTAATGGGTAGCGTATTAAGTCAGGCAGTTGATAACTTAGCAGAACCTAGTGTTGGTTTGTTAAATATTGGTGAAGAAGAAGTTAAAGGTAATGAACAAGTAAAAAATGCAGCTAAACTTATACAAAGTAGCGATATTAACTATTATGGTTTTGTTGAAGGTGATGATATTTTTAAGGGCACTGTGAATGTAGTTGTATGTGATGGTTTTGTGGGAAATATTTCCTTAAAAACATCCGAAGGTGTGGCCAAAATGATCGCCTTTTATTTGAAAGAAGCTTTTAATAAAAACTTACTGACTAAACTGGTTGGACTTATTTCTCTCCCTGTATTAAATGCTTTTAAATCAAAAGTTGATCCCAGTGAATACAATGGTGCCAGTTTGTTAGGACTCAAAGGCATTGTGATTAAAAGCCATGGTAGTGCCCAACGTCGCTCTTTTGCTCAGGCAATACGTCAAGCAGTTCTTGAAGTGGATAAAAATGTCCCTTTGCTTATCGCCAATCAGATAGAAAAAACATTAAACTCTCCTCGATAAGTTAATTTAAATATAATCTAAGGTAATTTCAATATGTATTCTCGCATTATAGGGACTGGAAGCTATTTGCCTGAAAAGGTATTAACCAATGCAGATTTGGTAAAAATGGTCGACACTACTGATGAGTGGATTACGGAGCGCACTGGAATAAAACAGCGACATATTGCAGCAGAAAATCAAACCACGCTTGACTTAGCAGAATTTGCTGCCAGAAATGCGCTATCAGCAGCTGACATTGATCCACAAAGTTTGGATTTAATTATTGTCGCAACAACAACACCGGATCGAGTTTTCCCCAGCACTGCCACCTTGTTACAAAATCGATTAAACGTGCATGGCTGTCCTGCATTTGATGTACAAGCTGTTTGTACGGGTTTTATCTATGCTTTAGATATTGCTGATAAATATATTAAAACGGGGGCTGCAAAACGGATCCTTATCGTGGGAGCGGAAACGTTATCTCGTATTGTTGACTGGACTGATCGTGGTACTTGTATTCTTTTTGCCGATGGAGCTGGCGCAGTTGTTTTAGAGGCATCTGAGCAACCAGGTGTTATTTCTACCCATATTCATGCTGATGGACAATATGGTGAATTACTGACCACAAATGGGGGAGTGTCAGCAACTCCCGAAAAAGTTTCCGCTCAACAAATTTCTATTGAAATGCGTGGTAATGAAGTGTTTAAAATGGCGGTAAATACTTTAGGTCAATTGGTAGATGAAGAGTTAAAGCAGAATAATATGGACAAGTCAGATGTTGACTGGTTAGTCCCTCACCAAGCAAATATTCGTATTATTCAAGCAACAGCAAAAAAACTTAAAATGCCTATGGAGCAGGTGATTGTTACCGTGCAAGATCATGGTAATACTTCTGCTGCATCCGTTCCATTGGCTTTAGATACTGCTATTCGAGATGGTCGAATTAAGCGTGGTGATAATATTTTATTAGAAGCTTTTGGTGGTGGATTTACATGGGGTTCCGCCATGATTAAGTATTAAAAAGAGGTATATATGACAATAGCATTTATTTTCCCTGGTCAGGGTTCACAAAGTATTGGGATGTTGGCTAGTTTTTTAGCAGAAAATGATTCAGATGCAGGTATAATTAAGGAGACCTTTGCAATTGCTAGTGATGTACTTGGTTTTGATCTTTGGAAAATGATCAGTGAAGGTCCTGTAGATGAGTTAAATAAAACTGAAAATACCCAACCTGCTTTATTAGCAGTGAGTGTTGCCTTATGGAAAATCTGGCAAGCTAAAGATGGAGTAACCCCTCAAATTATGGCAGGACACAGTTTAGGAGAGTATTCTGCTCTTGTTTGTGCCAATGTTTTAGATTTTGCTCAAGCGATAGAATTGGTAGCCGCTCGAGGCCGTTTCATGCAACAAGCTGTTAGCGCTGGAGAAGGTGCTATGGCAGCTGTTTTAGGGTTAGAAGATAGTATAGTTATTGAAATTTGTGAACAAATTAGTCGTGATAATAATACCGTTGTTGCAGCCGTTAATTTTAACTCGCCAGGTCAAGTGGTTATAGCAGGTTATGTTACAGCTGTTGAAAAAGCTATTGAGAAGTTGAAAGCTTCAGGTGCAAAAAAATGTATCAAACTCCCTGTGAGTGTTCCTTCTCATAGTGCATTAATGAAACCTTCGGCTGAACAATTGGCGGAAAAAATAAAGAGTATTCAATTTGCACAAGCAACGATTAATGTGATTAATAATGTGGATGTAGCAGTAGAAAAAAATACTCTACAAATTGAAGCTGCTTTAGTGAAGCAGCTGACTCAGCCGGTACGTTGGGTGGAAACTATTGAAAAAATGAAGCAACAAGGAGTTACTCATATTATTGAGTGTGGCCCAGGTAAAGTATTGACGGGATTAGGTAAAAGAATTGATAAAACTATAACGGGGAT
>CAYMMQ010000191.1:2683-4041 GCA_964391585.1 uncultured Ectothiorhodospiraceae bacterium | reverse complement strand
TTGCTAAGCAATTCAGAAAAATCTGCTCATCATCCATCACAAAAGGAACATAATAAATATATTGATTAAACTCAACTATCTCACATATTTCATATATGCACCATAACCCAGTTCTTCCATCTTCTCTAGTGGAATAAACTTGAGCGAAGCAGAGTTCATACAAAAACGTAAACCTCTAGGTTGTGGACCATCGCTAAAGACATGCCCTAAGTGAGAGTCAGCAATTGCACTTCTAATTTCTATACGGCGGGTAAATAGGGTTTTTTCTTCAACCGCTTTTATCATTTTATCGTCAATAGGATGAGTAAAACTTGGCCATCCTGTTTTAGAATCATATTTATCTTTGGAGCTAAATAACACCTCACCAGACACTATATCCACATAAAGGCCAGGATCTTTTTTGTCATGAAACTCATTTTTGAAAGCTCGCTCGGTATTGTTTTCTTGAGTTACGGCATATTGAATGGCTGTTAATGTATGTAATAAGTCTTCTTTAGTTGGTTTCACATAGTTTTTCATTCGCGTGTCGATGTCTTCCACTTTATTTGTCGATGAAGCTACGGCAGTTTTTGCACTGCTTGCTGCAGCTACTGATTTAGTTTGCTTGCTTGATAATTCATCCCAATTGATCTTTTTATCACCCCAGGTTTTTTCAATAAACTGATCTCGACCAGAGCGGTAACGATAGTATTTATATTTGATACTGCTTTTTTTGTAATAATCTTGATGATAATCTTCAGCAGCATAAAAGTTTTTCAAAGGTTTTATTTCTGTAACAATGGGTTGTTTGAAAATACCAGAATCAGCAAGCAGTTGTTTACTTTTTTCTGCTTGTTGCTGTTGTTGCTTGTCATGATAAAAAATAGCTGAATGGTATTGATATCCTCGGTCTACAAATGATCCGCCTGCATCGGTTGGATCAATAATACGCCAAAACTCAGCCAGTAGTTCATCATAGCTGATTTTGCTGGCATCAAAGCGTACTTTGACGGCTTCCACATGTTTGGTCCTACCCGAAGAGACTTGTTCATAGTTAGGGTTTTTGCTTTCCCCATCACTATAACCTGAAATCACCTCGATAACGCCGGGAAGTTGTTCTAAATTAGATTCAGTACACCAAAAACAACCTCCAGCAAAGGTAGCTGTTTGATAACGTGCAGCAATAGGTTTTTTGATGATAGAACTTGCTGTTGCTGAACTTGTCATAAAAACACCTAAGATGGAAATGGTCAGAAAGAGCGATTGAAAAAGAGTTTTTAACTGTTTTTTATTCATAAGTTATCCAAGTTGTTTTAATAGCTGAAACAGAGAGTATAGAACAAAATGGTTGAGTATAGAAAATATCCGTGTAAAATAAT
>CAYMMQ010000191.1:0-2583 GCA_964391585.1 uncultured Ectothiorhodospiraceae bacterium | reverse complement strand
ATTGAAACGCATTGTTGGCCTGAAAAAAATACCGCACTGGAGGGCTTATATAAGTCTAGTGGAAACTTTTGCACCCAATGTGAGGCACAAGGTTTTAGGCGTATTACTTATTATTTAGATCAGCCAGATGTGTTGTCGGTTTTTACTACTACGATTATTGCCGATAAATCGTCTTATCCCGTACTATTATCTAATGGTAATACGATTGAAAAAGGGGACTTAGCGAACGGGAAACACTTTGTTAAATGGTTAGATCCGTTTAAAAAACCCGCTTATTTATTTGCCTTAGTAGCAGGGGATTTGTTTTTATTTGCTGATCAGTTTATCACTTGCTCCGGTAAAAAAGTTGATTTACATATTTTTGTAGAACATCAAAATAAAGATAAGTGTGAACATGCAATGTTATCGTTGAAAAAAGCGATGTTGTGGGATGAGCAACGCTTTGGCTTGGAATACGATTTAGATATTTATATGATTGTTGCCGTTGAAGATTTTAATATGGGAGCAATGGAAAATAAAGGTCTTAATGTCTTTAATGCCAAATATGTGTTAGCTAGGCCTGATACTGCAACCGATAAAGATTATGAGGGAATTGAATCGGTAATTGCGCATGAATACTTTCATAATTGGACCGGTAATCGGGTGACGTGTCGCGACTGGTTTCAATTAAGCTTAAAAGAAGGTTTAACGGTTTTTCGCGATCAAGAATTTACTGCGGATATGCATTCTAGAGCCGTTAAACGTATTGAAGATGTTAAAATTCTACGAACTTATCAATTTGCTGAAGATGCCAGTCCTATGGCTCATCCTATTCGACCTGCACAATATATGGAGATTAATAATTTTTATACGGTGACGGTTTATAATAAGGGTGCAGAAATAATCCGTATGATCCACACCTTATTAGGGAAAGATAAATTTCGAAAAGGTATGGATTTGTATTTTAAGCGCCATGATGGCCAAGCTGTGACTACTGAAGATTTTGTGGCCGCGATGCAAGACAGTAGTGATATAGATTTAAGCCAGTTTAAGCATTGGTATAATCAAGCGGGAACACCTAGAGTCTCTATCACTTGTAATTATGATGACAATCAAAAAACGGTGCATATTACTGCTTTGCAAAATTGTTTTGCAACACCTGAATCAAATAATAAACAACCTTTTCATATCCCTTTAGCAATAGGTTTATTTGACTCTCAAGGTAAAGAGCTATTAGCAACGGTATTAGATTTAAAAAATAAGTCGAGTATTTTTTCTTTTTCAAATATTAAAGAAAAACCGACTTTATCACTTCTCAGATCATTTTCGGCTCCTATTATTTTAGAGCGAGAGCAAGAAATGAGTGAACTTGCATTTTTGATGGGGAATGACACTGATGAGTTTAATCGCTGGAATGCGGGTCAAAGCTTATTAACGAGTATTATTTTATCTCAGGTAGAAAGACTGCAACAAAGGAAAAAAATTAATTGGAATAATAAGTTGTTTTTAGTCTTTATTAAGGCGTTTGAGTCTTTAGTGACAGACCAATCAATTGATGATGCCTTAAAAGCGCTTGCCATGACTTTGCCTGATGCTACCTATATTTTAGATCAAATGCAACTTGCGGATGTGGAAAATGTTTATTTGGTGAGGAAAAAATGTCAAGCTGAAATCGCCAGACGTTTATACCAGCCTATTAGTGAGCTTTATCAACAATGCCAGCTACAAGCTGAATACAGTTTTAATAGCAAAGATGCTGGTAAACGAAGTTTGAAAAAAGCCTGTATGGCATTATTATTAAGCTTAGAAAAAGAACAAAACTTCAAGCAATGTTTTGATGATTTTTCCAATGCCGATAATATGACTGATAGTATTGGCTCTTTAGCTTTATTAAGTCAGTATGAAAATACGTTTAGTGAACAAGCGATGAAACTCTTTGAAGCTAGATGGAAAAATGAAGCTTTGGTATTAGATAAATGGTTTGCCTTGCAAGCATCATCGCCTAGAGCAAACTGTTTGGCAACAGTAAAAAACCTAATGTCTCACCCTGCGTTTGATATGACAAATCCTAATCGAGTGCGTTCATTAATCGGTGTTTTTGCGAATCAAAATTTATTAGCCTTTCATCAAAAAGATGGCTTAGCTTATCAGTTTATTGCCGAGCAAGTTATCCACTTGGATAAGCTCAACCCTCAAATTGCCTCACGTTTAGCTAAGTCATTTAGTCGCTGGCAACATTTTGATGAAACACGACAACAATTAATGAAAATGCAGTTAAAGCTTATCTTAGATCAAGAGTCTCTATCGGGGGATGTATTTGAAGTTGTGAGTAAAAGTTTACAAAGTGAAGTGATATCATGTTAAAACTTTCAGAAATACTGAATCAATTAGAGCTTTCATGTGAATATAATTTAGATGTACATGGGATTAATACACTAGATAATGCAGGTGTTAATGATTTGTCTTTTTTAGACAATAAGGCCTATATATCCAGCTTGAAAAATACCCAAGCGGGGGCTGTTTTTGTTCATCCTGATTATGAGGAGCTGGTCCCCGAAGAAAGCTTAGCTATTTTATGTGATGAACCTTATGTAACCCTCGCTA
>CAYMMQ010000190.1:0-4052 GCA_964391585.1 uncultured Ectothiorhodospiraceae bacterium | reverse complement strand
ACTTAGCAACAAATACTTAGCAACAAATACTTAGCAACAAATACTTAGCAACAAAATTGTAGCATAGTGTATCGACAAAAACACGATGAGTTTTTAGCGTCAACAGCTTAAAACATTAAATGCAGAAAGAGTGTATGAGAGAGAAATCAATCTCCTTACATTTTCGATAAAAATGAGTATATAATTGATTATTCGCTTTTTTTTAAAAGGAATTTAAATGTTATTTTTTTATAATAAGCCAGATAAAAAGCAAAATAATAACTCTTTTATACACTTGCTGATATTAGTTATTTTTCTATCAACACCTTATGTAATACTTGCTGATATCAGTCAAGAAGAACGCGCAAATACTATTTTACGTTCTGTTGATGATTTATGGCGAGGAAGCTCATCTCATGCCATTACCACCATGAAAGTTAAAACAGCCCATTATAGCCGCTCGATGAAAATGGAAGGTTGGTCTCAAGGTAAGGATAAAACCTTGTTTAAAGTGCTTGAGCCACGAAAAGAACAAGGTACTATCACCTTAAAGTCAGGTACTAATATCTATACCTATTTACCCAAAACCGATCGAAAAATACGCCTGACTTCAGGTATGATGATGGGGGCATGGATGGGAAGCCATTTAACCAATGATGATTTAGTTAAAGAAGCTAGACTTGAAGATGACTACGATGCCAGTATTAGCTTTGAAGGTAAAAAAGATGGAAAAAATATTATTGAGTTTAGCTTAATACCAAAACAAGATGCCGTTGTTGTCTGGGGTAAAATTATATTAACGGTACTACAAAAAAATTATAGTCCCCTTATAGAAATATATTACGATGAGGATATGCAAATTACCCGCCGAATAATTTTTAGCGATATGAAGGTATTAGCAGGCAGATTGCGTCCAAGCACTTTACGCATTGAACCTGCAGATAAACCCGGTGAATATACTGAATTTATATATCAAAGCCTAGAGTTAGATATTCCAATAAATGCTCATTTTTTTAAGCTCTCTAACTTAAAACGCCACTAAAATAATATCAAAATGAAAATTATAAAGTTCGCTGCTCGCAATATTTTTAGAAATTTGCAACGAACCACTGTTACCGTCCTTGCGATGGCTTTTGCCTGTTGTATTATGATCGTATATAGCAGTTTAATGAAGGGTATGGTTTTAGGCAGTGAGCGCCAAGCAGTCATTATAAACAAAGGTGATATTCAAATTCACCACCCTAATTACCGAGAAAATACAGATCTCTATGATACGATTAATGATGCCAGCAATTTATTAAACAACATTCGTGCTCAAGGATTTTATAGCAGCTCTCGTTATTACGCCTATGGTTTAGCGGCTAGTGATGAAAGTTCCTCTGGAGTGCTGTTGGTTGGTTTAGATTTAAAAAACGAGCCTCAAGTAACAGAACTCCACCTTCATTTATCTCAAGGAAACTGGTTAGTGCCCAGTGATCCTTTTGGGGTAATTATTGGTAAAAAACTAGCTCGTTTATTAAACATAAGTATTGGTGATGAATTTGTGTATATCGGTCAAACCAGCGATGGTTATATGGCCAATGAATTATTCAAAGTACGTGGAATATTAAAATCAGTTTCAGCGGAAATTGATGCTAGCAGTGTTTTTATGTCCGATCAAAGTCTGATTGAAATATTATCACTCGCTGAAAACCCACATGAAATAACCATTATGCGAGCTGATCGCAATAGCAATCTTGATAAAGCAACTAAGCTAATTGCTGCTTTAGCTCCCAATCAAGAAACCCTTAACTGGCGAGAGCTAATGCCTGTTATTGCTCAGTTCTTAGAAACCGCTGATATACAAACTTTTATCATGTTAGTTTTTACCTATATCGCCGTTGCCAGTATTATCTTAAATGCCATGCTGATGAGTGTGTTTGAGAGAATTCATGAGTTTGGTATCATGAAAGCTATTGGGGTGAGCCCTTTTCAAGCGGTATTATTAATCTACTGTGAAACCTTTTTACAAACTTTAATTGCAGTAATCATTGGTTTAGCTTTTGGTGTATGGTTATCTTTATATCTACAAACAAATGGAATTGATATGTCGAGTTTTGCCAATGATATTAGCTTTGCCGGCATTGCCTTTGATCCAATTTGGTATGCCCATGTAACTTTAGATTGTTTATTAAATCCGATTTTATTTTTATTTCTGATTGCATTTTTAGCAGTGATTTATCCTGCACAAAAAATTGCACGAATTAAAGCGATTGATGCCATACATTATCAATAAACAATCTTTGGGAAGGGGGGAAATGCACTCTTACTTCCCCCTTAGAAAAAGGAGGATTGAGGGGGATTTTATAAATGTATTCTTACAATGGTCCGTGATAACGAAGTAAAAAATGAATCGAGAAATTTATTATGAATTTACATAAAATTGCCTGGCGAAACCTTTGGCGTCGCAAGCGCCGTACGTTTATTACCGCTTTTTCGATTGCTTTTGGCGTAGTCTTAGCGGTAACATTTACAGGGGCTGGAGATTATTTTTATACTCGTATGGTTGATGCTGGAGCAAGTATGGGCATGGGACATGTTAGCATCACCCCACCGGATCATCATCGCGCACCGAGCTTAAAAAAATATTTATCCAATATTGATGAGCTACGCCAACAAGCTTTAAAACAAAAACAAGTTAATCAGGCAATGGTAAGAATTAGTGGTCAGGCCATGTTTGCAACAGCTCACAAAAGTGTTGGAGGAATGTTTATCGCCATTGACCCCAAACAAGAAACCTTGAAAAACAATCTATTTCTAAGCTCATTAAAAAAAGGCTTAGCATTCACTCAAGCCAGTAGTTCAGGCATTATTATTGGTAAGAAACTAGCCAAAAAACTAAAAGCGAGTATTGGCAAAAAAGTAGTCTATACCACTAGCGATGCAAAAGGCGAAATAGTCAGTGCGATTGAAAAAGTTGTGGGGATCTTTGAAACAGGAATCAGCGAAGTTGATGGTGCAATGGCGATTCTAGCAATTAACAGAGTGCAAAAAACCTTAAATTATCAGCGGGATCAAGCGACTCTGATTGCCTTAATCTTAAATGATCAACGTCAAGTAAAATCAGTACAAAAACAATTAATTGTCAATCAAGCTTTTGCAAGCACTGAAATATTAAGCTGGCAACAATCACAACCAAATCTTGCCGGTATAATCGCAATTGATAAAGGATCAAATTATATTAGTCAATTTTTAATCGCTTTATTAATTGCTGCGGGAATTTTAAATACCATGTTGATGAGTGTTTTAGAAAGGCAACATGAGTTTGGAGTTATGATGGCATTAGGCATGAAAGCTTCAAAATTATTTCGTTTAGTCATGGTTGAATCCTTTTGGTTAACTATGTTAGGTTTAATTATTGGGATCATTATTAGCATTCCTTGGTATTTATATATGCATCAAACGGGGATCGATTTATCAGGGGCTTATGGCAATAATATGGATTATGGTGGGGTTTTATTAGATCCCGTATTAAAAATTCGCCTGTTTAAAGAAAGTGTTGCCGCCATCTTAATATCACTTTTTGTCCTAGCTTTAAGCTCTGCCGCTTACCCTGCATGGCGTGCAGGTCAAACCCCTATTATTGACAGCTTAAAAAATAATTAAAAATAAAAAATACGTATGGGAAAAACATCTATTCTAGCTTCCCCCTTTGAAAAAGGGGGATTGAGGGGGATTTTCTTTAAATTTTAAACGATTGATCTGATGTCACTAATAAAAACCTCAAATCTCCCCTAGCCCCTTTGCTAACCCAAATTAGGCGCTTTTAGGCGAGAGGGGAACGGTTTCAAGTAACATTTTATTAAATAACAAGAGCATCATACATGAGCCAACCAACTAACAAATCAAACACAAAGAGTAAAACAGCAAAAGCAATCGTTGTTTTAAAAAATGTGTGTAAGGTGTATCAACAAGGAAAAATTAATGTTAAGGCAGTTAATAATTTTTCCTTACAACTTGAACAAGGCGATTTTGCTGCCTTGTCTGGGCCTTCAGGCTCAGGGAAAACCAGCATCTTCAATATGATTTCAGAA
>CAYMMQ010000189.1:0-4063 GCA_964391585.1 uncultured Ectothiorhodospiraceae bacterium | reverse complement strand
ATTAGCTGAAGCTGATTGAGATATAAAAATCAAAAAGAGAAAAATTATTTTTTTCCACAAAACCGATGACTCCTGGCTATTAATTTCACAAATAAAGTTTATAAACAAATAAATTAGCGCCATTTAAATTCTCCATCACGTCTATCTCCATGCAACGTCATACCATATGTAGCCAACTCATTATTTCTCCATAAATTTAGTTGCCTTTTTTTCATTATACGAACATACTTTCGCTCAATCCAAGACAACCCTAATTTATTCCTGTTGTATCTACGGTCATTTAGCACTTTGTGAAGAGGGACTCCCATTTCTCTTTTCATGGCAGTCTGAGTAATAGAGCCAAAGTGGTGAATCCAAGATGCACCTGTGATGGCACTCCTTATTCCCGCCTTATCAGCAGCATGGAAAAATAGACTATCTTCATATCCTAAAAGGCGTGGGTTAGGTTCAAAATAACCAATCTCTTTCCAAACACTTTCGTGAATAGCTAAACATACTGCATGCTTTCCATTTTCACGTAAAACAGCCCCCATATCTTGCATTGATTTTAATGTAAAGCCATCAAGATCATAATCTAAATCCCCTTCAATCATTGCCGGTGAAATTATACGAACATTATTGATTTCAGCACAACGAATAAGGTTCTCCAACCAGTTGTGAGTGAGAATAACATCATTATTCATTACCACAGTCCACTCAGCCTGTAAGGCAAGCGTTCCCTGATTCCACGCAACTCCACATCCAAGATTGTATTTATTATGTATAACTCCACCAAGAGGTAGTGAACTAAGGTAATCCAATGTTTTGTCAGTTGAGGCATTATCTACAACAACCAGTCTATCCAAGCTTAAGCCATTACGTAACAAACTCTCAATACACTTACGTGTATAGTTTAGTTGGTTGTAACAGGCAAAGGTAATGGCATAGTTTTCAGCTGTCATGTCCTAACTCCAAACTGTCATGGTCTAACAAAACAAGGGCTGATCCCAAAATACTTGACATTAGTAACGAAAAAAATGAAGCTACATACTTGAGATTAAAAACCTCTGTCGAAAGACCTGTAATAATAAATGTGGTTAAAACTGTGAGCCCCATTAACTGAAGATCGACCACATCTCTTTGATTAAACCTTGAATGCATCATTCGATTAAGTCGTATTAAAAAAATCATTGGGACTATAAATATGAATAACGTCGCAATCACTCCCCAAACTCCCGATTTAACCATAGTGGTTCCCAATTCCGAATGGAACAGAGCATCTACCGCAAACTGACGAGTGACAGCAGATGAAAATGCTTGTATCTGAGGAGTTTCAATACCAGCTTGATAGCCAGAACCCCACCCAGAAAGAGGTCTTTGTTTAAATAGCTCAATAGCTATATGGAAAAAAGTTATTCTCAGACCAAGAGATGTATTTTCATCTGAACCAGACAAATTATAGCTTGTTACATCTTCGACAGCTCGCTCTACTCTATTGTGAAGAGTTTCAGAGAAATAAAAAGCCCCAAGGCTAATAAGCAAAGCAGTAATTATTGCAAAAGGAAATTTTTTTCTTTTAGGTAGTCGGGAACGATATATTATCAACAATATAATTACGATTGGAACTGCCAGCCAACCAGTTCGACTTTGGGTAGCTAAAGCTATGTAAAAACCTGAAACCACTCCAACTAAGTTGAGAAAGTTAAGCCATAGTTTTGAGTGTTTATCTAAGTTGATATTAATCATGCAAAGAAGAGAGCCCATGAGACTGAGAGCACACAACATTAGTGGGTCAACATGCGCAATTGTTGGCCTTTCAACAGACCATGTATCAGTATTTGGCCAGTATATTAGCGTAATAAGACTTGTCAATTGCATTAATGGTATAGACACCCTTAAGGTAATAAATGGAATTTGTTTAAGTTGGAAGATCATAAGAATAACTATCCCGCTAAGAAGAAGTCTTGCTGGTGCATCATAATCCGAGGCATTCCACTCATACCTTATAAACTGGCTCAAGAATATTGATAATATAGGGAAAGAAAAAGAAATCAGTAACACAATCATCCATTTTCGTTGATGAGCATCTTCCTGGAAAATTGGGTTTCCTATCATCTTAATCCGAATTAGATAAAATATTGCTACAATAGATGTAAAAATACTAAGAGTGCTTACCCACCCCTTGATACTTAGAGAAAAGATAGGGAAAAATCCTAAACTAAGGAACATAACTCTGTCGAGAACTTTACAATTATTTCGAGGGAATATTGGCAAAGTGTATTTCATTTAGTCTGGCATTACGGGTGATGAATTTGGTACACACAAGATATCATAATGCTCTCCAGGCTTTCCGACATTTTTTTTCGTAAGTTGCTCACCAGCATCTAGGGGTTCATTAACGGTTTTATACACTATGTATCCAAGTTGTTCACAAAAACTTAATAGTTCTTCTCTGTAGCTTGAGCTAGTTGACTTGAACACTTCCGCTTTAATAATTGGCATGTTCTTTTTCAGAGTTGACTCCAAAGATCTTAATACATACAGATCAAACCCTTCTGTATCTACTTTTACAAATTTGAGTTTTGGTAACCATTCACTAAAATCGCTCTTTAACTCATTTTCAAGGTTTAAACAAAATGCTTCCAGTTTATAAGCATGTGCATGAGTAAATGATGATATTCCCTCATGTCTCCCACCATTACAATATCCTGGATCAGAATATTCAAATTGGATGAAACCACTTTTAGGAGCAACTCCAGCCATAATCGTAACAATATTAGTAAGGTGTTTATTTGCTCTAGCATTTTTTTCTAAAACATGATAAACATATGGATTTGGCTCCAATGCCAAAGTACAACCTTTTTTACCTACAGCAATTGCCATTGGCAAAGTTGAGTCCCCCATATGCGCTCCTATATCTATACAAAAGTCACCTTCATTTAAAATCTTCCTATAAGCCTCAACAAACTCTGATGAAATTGGAGCCGCATGCTTTGAGCGTTTATGTTGCCATTTTGCATAATTAACGGTAGTGCCAGGTGCAATTTCACACTCTTCTATAGTATATCCAAAATGCTTGGTTTTACGCTTAAAACCAAGCAGTTCAAAAAAGTTTCTCAGCTTCATTATTCTCTTATTCTCTTATTAATCGTGAACATTATATATTAGATAATTTTTAAATGGTAAATTAGAAGCTTCATAAACAACATCCACTTTTCCTTTGACTCTAGTAAACTTATAAAATCTGCCTACATAGATAATTCTATCGGAAGAGTATGAAGCTCAATTTCAATACACCTTCCATGCAGTCAGTACTCCCACTTATAAAGAAGTGCCTTTTAAAAATAAAATCAGCAACTTACAGTGTTAAACAATTATGATTTTATATTATTTTTGTTGCAATAATACTGCCCTACTCTATAATGTGTAAGTTATGGCGGATTTTTTAAAAGCCGTAATAAGTGCTTTAAAAGCGAGAAAATAGAAAGAAATGGAATCACCGCTATAAAACCCAAATTCATCTTATAAAGATTGGCATACATATTAAGCTCTCCTTTGCGCATTGCCCATCTGTTTGCGCTTAGACCACCTTTACTCAATGCTTCTCTACCTAGAGTTACCAAAGGCAAATCACAATAATAAATACTATTTTTTTGCGCCATTCTAAGCCATAACTCATGATCTTCTGTATATCTCATCTCTTCATTAAAGTATTGGCATATATCTTTTTTTATCACTATACTTGGCGTCACAGCGAAATTCTTAAAAAGTAACTGTAGAAATTTTATTTCTTTGATTCCGCTGTTTTGAAATGTATCAGAGAAGTTATTATTTAAAGTATAGTTGTGTCCCACCATTTTTATTGAGCGCTCAGCTAATATATCTAGAATAATGTCTAATTTTTGTGGGTGCCACAGATCATCAGAGTCTAAAAAGGCAATATATTCTCCTTTTGCTTCATAAATACCTTTATTTCTCGCTGATGAAACACCAGAATTCTCTTGATACATTAACTTAATAATTCGATTAGTTTTATTGCTAGATATATGTTCCTGTACAATTTCTTGACAATTATCATTTGAAC
>CAYMMQ010000188.1:1911-4099 GCA_964391585.1 uncultured Ectothiorhodospiraceae bacterium | reverse complement strand
TATTAACACTATTTATTTCAGCAGTGGCCAACTTTAATATCATCGGCGATTTTTTTTAAATTCACTCGGTACGAGGTGGTTATCTGTGTTACCAATCAGATCTTTACGTCCCATTGCTTGTAGGGCTTGACGAATCAGCGGCCAATTTTTTTTATCATGGTAGCGTAATAAGGCTTTGTGTAAGCGTCTTTTTTCCTCACTTTTAACACTGGTTATTTTTTCACTTTTATAGTTCAACTTCTTTAAAGGGTTACGTTCACTATGATACATAGTGGTAGCTAATGCCATGGGTGATGGATAAAAGTTTTGTACTTGATCGGGGCGAAACTTATTCCTTTTTAACCATAAAGCTAAATTAATCATATCTTCATCACTCGTGCCTGGATGTGCTGAGATAAAGTATGGGATCAAATATTGCTCTTTACCTGCTTTTTGACTAAATTTTTCAAATAGTTTTTTAAACTCATAATAGCTATCAATACTGGGTTTGAGCATTTTAGATAAAGGATCAGCTTCGGTATGTTCGGGGGCAATTTTAAGATATCCCCCCACATGATGAGTCACTAATTCTTCAATATATTCTGGAGATTGCACAGCTAAGTCATAGCGCAAACCTGAAGCGATAAAAACCCGTTTAATGCCTTTAATAGTTCTGGCTTCTCGATATAAGTCAATCAAGGGTTGATGATCGGTTCCCATGTATTTGCAAATCGTTGGAAAAACACAAGACAGACGTCGACAAGAGGCTTCTATTTCAGCCGACTGGCAGGCAAGACGATACATATTTGCCGTAGGTCCACCGAGATCGGAGATATAACCTTTAAAGTCAGGTGTTTTATCACGAATAGCTTTAATTTCCTCCAAAATCGATGCTTGAGATCGGTTTTGTATAATCCGCCCTTCATGTTCGGTAATTGAGCAAAAAGTACAACCACCAAAACAACCACGCATGATATTCACCGAAAACTTAATCATTTCATACGCAGGGATGGGGTGTTTTTCATGGGTAGGGTGAGGTCTGCGGTTATAAGGCAAAGCAAACACCAAGTCCATTTCTTCGGTTGTCAAAGGATAAGGTGGAGGGTTAATCCAAACTTGTTGTTCGCCATGTTGTTGCACTAAAGCTCGAGCATTATAGGGGTTGGTTTCAAGGTGTAAAACACGTGAAGCATGAGCATATAACACAGGATCTTGTCTTACTTTTTCATAAGAAGGCAGGCGCACTACTGTTTTATCACGCTTTAATTTGTCTTTATAATAATTTCTGCTTAAACTCGCAGGGTTATACAAAATTTCATCTTTAATGCTGTTTACACTTGTTGCACAACTATTTTCTTGATTTTCTTCTTCCGATAAATAAGGCGAAACAATCACATCCACTTTGCCGGGAAAATCAACCCGACTAGAATCCATTTCCATCCAGTTTTTTGGCGAGTGTTTTAAAATATAAGCAGTGCCACGAATATCAAAACATTTATGAATACTTTCCCCTCGTGATAAACGAAAGGCGATTTCGGTAATTTGGCGCTCACCATTACCATAAACTAATAAATCAGCATTAGAATCAACTAAAACAGAACGTCTAACCTTATCTGACCAGTAATCATAATGGGCTATACGCCGTAAGCTTGCTTCAATACCTCCTATCACCACGGGAGTCTCGTTGTAAGCTTCTTTGCAGCGTTGTGTGTAAACAATAACGGCTCTATCGGGACGTTCCCCCGCTACTCCTTCTGGGGTATAGGCATCATCATTTCTAACTTTTTTATCTGCAGTGTAATGGTTGATCATCGAATCCATATTACCTGCAGTAACCCCAAAAAATAATAAAGGCTGCCCTAATCGTTTAAAATCCTCACAACTTGACCACGATGGTTGATCGATAATACCCACTCTAAAACCTTGCGATTCTAATAAGCGTCCCATTACCGCCATGCCAAAACTGGGATGATCAATATAGCCATCACCTGTCACCAAAATTATGTCACAACTATCCCAGCCTAATGCATCCATTTCGGCCCGAGTTCTAGGCAAAACATCACTTTGACCATAACATTCTGCCCAGTACTTTTCATAACTGAAGATATTTGTTGCTTTAGAAACTGCTGACATGCTTTATACCTTCCAAGGATTTTGGGCAAGTTTTGGAGAAAGCTATTATAACTCTAATGACTATAACTCTAATGAC
>CAYMMQ010000188.1:0-1811 GCA_964391585.1 uncultured Ectothiorhodospiraceae bacterium | reverse complement strand
TATAACTCTAATGACTATAACTCTAATGACCAACCAAATAACAAAACCGAGATTGTAACAAATCCAATAAAGATATTCATGGGCAGACCCACTTTTAGAAAATCACTAACGCGATATGCACCTGGCCCGTATACCATTAAATTGGTTTGATATCCTAAAGGAGTGGCAAAACTGGCCGATGCGGCTATCATAACGGCTAAGATAAAAGGCTCGTTATTCAGACTTAAGCGTTCTGTTATTTGCAGAACAATGGGTAACATTAACATAGCCGCTGCATTATTAGTAATCATCTCGGTCAAAATAGACACTGTAACATAAGTCAGAACTAATAATATCCAAGTATGTCCATGGCTGATATTAATCAGAGCATCGGCAAGATAGAGTGCTGCCCCTGTTTTACTTAAAGCAGCCCCCAAGGAAAATGCAGCGGCAATAGTAATAATGACCGTTAAATCGAGACCATTTTCAGCCTGGGTCACTGAACAACAGCCGCTAATCACCATTAATCCTGCCCCAATTAGCGCTGCATGAAGCATACTCACCAGACCAAAACTTGCCAGTACAACCACTGCCAATAAAATCGACAAGGCAAGGTACGCACGATCATGGCGTAAACGCTCTTGGGCATGCTCATTGATTAATAAAAAGTCACGATTATAACGTTGGCGACTGACAAAGGTAGGCCGAGCTTCTAATAATATCGTATCCCCCGCAGCAAGAATAATACTCCCCAAATTACCTTTAATCCGCTCACCATTGCGAGCAACTGCCAAAATGACCGCTCCATAACGATTCCTAAAAAGTACATCTCGTATTGCATAACCTACTGCTTCACAGTGCGGCGAGACAACGGCTTCGACAATACGTCGTTCAGCTCTATCGCTATCCAAAGTCAATGTTTCACTTTCACTGGTAGATGCCTCTAAACCATTAATCCGCAATAAATCAGAAACGGCTTGAATATCGCCGGCAAATACCAAGCGATCATTTCCTTTTAGCTTTTCTTCAGGTGAAATGGCGGTAATAACACGCCCTTCTCTTTCTACTTCAACTAAATACAGTGTGCGTAACTCCCTCAAACCAGCCGCTTGAATCGTCTTTCCAACTAAAGGACCATTTTGTGATACTACAACTTCTAAAGTGAATTCACGCAAATTCGAAAAAATTTTTTTATCACTACGATCGGGGAGCCACTTTGGGAAAAATAAATACATAAAAGTCAGACCTGCTATGGTAACAGGCAAACCAACGAGGGTAATACTAAACATCGAAAAGCCATCTTCCCCAGTGAGTAATTGATACTGACCATTCACCACCAAGTTGGTACTGGTACCAATCATAGTTAAAGTCCCACCTAAAATAGCGCTATAACTCAAGGGGATCAGTAATTTTGAAGGTGCAATATTAATCTTCCTGGCCCATAAATGAATGGCAGGGATCATAGTGGCAACAACCGGCGTATTGTTTAAAAATCCACTTAGAAGAGAAACCGGTAAAAATACACGTAATAATGCACTTCGCTCGGTCTTTGGTTTACCTAAAAAACGATTGACCAATAAATCAATGCCGCCGGTTACATAAACCCCCGTTGCTAAAACAAACATCGCCGCAACGGTAATCAAACCCGGATTACTAAATCCAGCTAAAGCTTCTTTAACATTTAAAATACCGGTAACACTTAATAATGTTAAGGCGAGCATCATTACAAAAGGCGGTTTGGCTTTGCTAAAAATCAAAGTCAACAACACTCCCAATGTCACACAAAGTGAAAACCATCCTTGCCAATCCACGGCAAAACTCCTTAATAATAA
>CAYMMQ010000187.1:2710-4127 GCA_964391585.1 uncultured Ectothiorhodospiraceae bacterium | reverse complement strand
GTTTCAGCTGGTTTCGTTTTAATACGAGCAATATAATCGTCTAAAGAAACATCTTGTTCTTCTGTATTTTTAAGAGTACTAGAAAAACGACATAGTTTTGCAATTTTTTCACGATTGGCAAAATCCTCACCAGGACCTTCTTTAATCACACGACCAAATTCTTTCCAGAAAGTTGCATATTTTTCTTTATCATTTTCTGCCAGTTTTTCTAAACTACCCAAAACTTTCTTAACAGAAGCACCACGAATACTATCTAATACTTTAGAGCCTTGTAAAATTTCACGAGATACGTTGAGTGGAAGATCGTTTGAATCAACTATGCCTCGAACAAAACGTAAATAATTAGGCATTAATTTTTCAGTTTCATCCATAATGAAAACACGTCTAACATAGAGTTTAATTCCGTGTTTACGATCTCTATCCCATAAGTCAAATGGCGCGCGCTTAGGAATAAAAAATAGTGAAGTGTATTCATACTTTCCTTCTACTTGATTGTGCATACGCTCAAGTGGTTCTTCGTAGTCATGTCCTACATGCTTGTAAAATTCATTATATTCTTCATCAGTAATATCTTTTTTATTACGTGTCCATAATGCGGAAGCACTATTCACCACTTCATATTCAATCACTGTTTCCGCTTCTGCTTCTGCTTTTTTTTCTGACTCTTCATCTGAGTCTGCATCTGGAGCAACAGGCTCAGGATCTTTAAGCATTTCAATAGGTACGGTAATATGATCTGAATATGTTTTGATAATATTACGAATTCTAAAGCTTTCTATGAACTCATCTTGATCTTCTCTTAAATGCAAAGTGATTTCAGTACCACGATTTACCTTGTTAATAGTTTCAATGCTAAAGTTTCCTTCACCTTCAGATTCCCACAACACACCATGCTCAGCATCAGTCCCTGCACGACGAGTACGCAAACTCACTTTATCTGCAACGATAAAAGCAGAGTAGAAACCTACGCCAAACTGACCAATAATATTGGCATCTTTTTTCTGATCGCCAGACAAAGCAGCCATAAACTCTTGAGTGCCAGACTTAGCAATCGTGCCAATATTAGTCACCACTTCATCACGCGACATACCAATACCATTGTCTGATATAGTCATAGTTCTTGCTTCTTTATCAATGGAAACAAAAATCTTTAGCTCAGTGTCATCTTCATACAACTTAGTTTCACTAATTGCTTCAAATCGCAACTTATCAATCGCATCTGATGCGTTTGAAATTAACTCGCGTAAAAAGATTTCTTTATTACTATAAAGTGAATGAATCATTAATTTTAATAATTGATTTACTTCTGTTTGAAAACCAAGTGTTTCTTTTTGTGCTTCTACCGTCATTTATCTTGTCCGTATGTTAAAATAAGTTAAAAGAGATGAATTTACTCATTTGTTAAAACAAAGTGTTT
>CAYMMQ010000187.1:0-2610 GCA_964391585.1 uncultured Ectothiorhodospiraceae bacterium | reverse complement strand
ATGTTAAAATAAGTTAAAAGAGATGAATTTACTCATTTGTTAAAACAAAGTGTTTAAAACATTAGAGTTAAAAACAAAGTGTTAAAAACATAGTGTTGAAAACAAAGTTGGGATAAGCACCTCTTATTTCAAGTTTTTTTTTAAAATCATCCATAATAATTTAAAATGAGGGCATAACATGCCAATTATAAACATACAAACAGAAGCTTTTACTGATCAAAAACCAGGAACTTCTGGTTTGCGAAAATCCGTTAAAGTGTTTAAAAAAGAAAATTATTTAGAAAATTTTGTGCAGTCCGTTTTTGACGTAGTTAAAACAGAATTAGGTGATTATCAGGGGCAAACCTTGGTTGTTGGAGGTGATGGTCGTTATTTTAATAAAACCGCTATTATCTCCATTATCAATATGGCGGCAGCCAATGGTTTTGGCAAAGTGATTGTGGGTCAAAATGGTATTTTATCAACACCCGCCGCTTCCGTTCTAATCCGTAAATACAAGACTTATGGAGGTCTTATCCTTTCTGCCAGTCATAATCCTGGTGGTAAAGATGGCGACTTTGGCATTAAGTTTAATACCTCAAATGGTGGCCCCGCATCTGAGCATATCACCAATGCTATTTTTGAACACAGCAAACATATCAGTAACTACAAAACGTTAGCTTTAGATAACTTCACTTGCTCGATTGATCTAAGTAAAACAGGGACACAAACTTTAGAAAAATTGACCATTGAAATCATTGATTCTGTGACAGATTATCTTCAATCAATGCAACAACTATTTGATTTTAACGCTATCAAGTCACTTATTGCTTCTGGCTTTAGTATAAAGTTTGATGCTATGCACGCTGTTACGGGCCCTTATGCTAAAGAAATTTTTGAAACCCAACTGGGTGCTGAAGCAGGAAGTGTGATTAACGCGATACCCTTAGAAGATTTTGGAGGTTTACATCCTGATCCAAACCTTACTCATGCCAAAGAATTAGCAGACTTAATGTTTTCTAAAGATGCGCCCGATTTTGCAGCTGCCTCTGATGGTGATGGCGACAGAAACATGATCTTAGGTAAACATGTTTTTGTTAATCCCAGTGATAGCTTAGCAGTCATTGCAGCAAATGCAGATTTACTCGATGCTTATAAAGGTAAAATCAGTGGTATCGCTCGCTCTATGCCAACGAGTATGGCGTCTGATCAAGTTGCAAAACTCAAAGGTTGGGAGCATTTTGAAACCCCTACTGGGTGGAAGTTTTTTGGAAACTTGCTTGATGCCAACAGAATTACCTTATGTGGAGAAGAAAGCTTTGGAACCAGTTCCAACCATATCCGTGAAAAAGACGGTATTTGGGCAGTTCTTTTTTGGTTAAACATTCTTGCGGTACGTAAAGTTTCAGTCGCACAAATTTTAGATCAACATTGGCAAACTTATGGTAGAAATTATTATTCTCGCCACGACTACGAAGAGGTCGAAAGTGACAAAGCCAACCTATTAATCAAACAACTTGAAGATAAAATGGATGCTTTAATTGGACAAAGCTTTCAGCAAGGTGATAATACATACACCATAGCCCATGCTGATAACTTTAGCTATCTCGATCCAATAGATAAAAGTGTTAGTAATAAGCAAGGTTTACGCTTGATCTTTGACGACAGCTCAAGGATAATCTTCCGCCTGTCAGGTACCGGAACATCAGGTGCAACGATCAGAATTTATTTTGACCGTTTTATTGATAATCCCGAGCAATTACAACTAGATAGTCAGGTAGCTCTCGCAGACTTAATGAGTATCGCAGCAAATTTGACCGATCTGAAAGCAATTACGGGTCGTGAACATCCTGATGTGATTACTTAATTATCTATTGCTCTTTAACAAAACCCTATATCCTGCTTAAGTATTAGCAGGATATTTTTTTATGCTATTTATACCCCCAGGAGTTATGCATCTATGCATCCCATGTTAACAATTGCAGTTCGCGCAGCCAATGCAGCAGGTGATATTATTTATCGTCATATGGATCGTATTGATATGCTGACTATTTCTAACAAGGACAAAAATGACTTTGTCAGTGAAGTCGACAAAAACGCTGAGCAAGCTATTATCGATATTATTAATACCTCTTTTCCTGAGCACAGTATAAAAGCAGAAGAGTCTGGACTTTCAAAACGTAAAAACCCTGATTATTTGTGGATTATTGATCCACTTGATGGCACCACAAATTTTCTGCATGGTTTTCCTCAGTTTTCTGTTTCTATTGCCTTGCAAGAAAAAGGCACAATAACTCAAGCAGTTGTCTACAACCCTGTTAGCCAAGAATTGTTCACAGCAACTCGTGGCCAAGGTGCAATGTTAAACAATCGTAAAATCAGGGTTTCTAGTCAAAAAGGATTAGAAGGAGCTTTAATCGGTACTGGCTTTCCGTTTAAGCAACAACAACACCTTGATGTCTATTTAGAATCGTTTAGAGCCGTGTTTCCGATGACAGCTGGAATTAGACGCGCAGGTTCTGCTGCTCTTGATCTTGCTTTTGTTGCTGCTGGCCGTTTAGATGGCTTTTGGGAAATTGGTTTAAGTGATTGGGATATGGCAGCTGGCACCCTATTAATCCATGAAGCCGG
>CAYMMQ010000186.1:0-4165 GCA_964391585.1 uncultured Ectothiorhodospiraceae bacterium | reverse complement strand
ACAATGAATTTAGCTATTATCACTGACATCTAAAGCTAAACATTCACTTTCTTCCACAAATTCAGCCTTAGACTTGCTCTCCTCTTTTTCTTGCTCGACAAACAATAGCTTTAATGATACCGACATATCCTGTTGATTTTTTTCCTGAATCTGCTTTACCAATACAGATAAAGAGCTTAAGTCTGTTTGTCTTGGTAAACAAAAATATAAGCTTTGATATACATCATCTAAGCAAACACTATCCAAATCTCGGGATAAAGCCCATTTTTGTTGCTCTGTTCTATGGATCCACTTTTGATTTTCTAAAGCTAAAAAAACCTGCTGTAGCTGCGATCCCTTACTCATATAGGGTAAACATTCAATCTCATTTTCTTTTAAAACATCTCCAATTTTTGCTGCTTGCCAAAGCTTATATAATAAATAATAGGCACTGATAAACAACTGATTAGAACTAGCCACTTTTCCTAAGTGTTTATGCTTGAGTTGTTGTTGAAAATCAAAAATATCCAAACTTCTAGCCACCATGGCACCAAATAATATAATCAGCCAAGAAATATAAATCCACAATAAAAAAATAGGAATGGTTGATAAAGCTCCATAGATGTTTTGATAAGTTTGATTATTACTCACATACCAAGCAAAACCTTGTTTAGCAATTTCAAAAAAAACTGTTGCGACCAATCCACCTAATAAGGCATGTTTTAAACGGATCCGCTTGGTAGGTACCACTAGATAAATCAAGGTAAAAGCACTTAAGGTAAAAACGGTTGCCACTGAGCGCAAAACATATTTTTTTACCCCAATGCTTTCTGCTGCATCACTGATAATAGGTAATGATGTCAAATAAGAAGTTGCCATCAAGCTTAAACCAATCAAGATAGGCCCTAATGTTAAAATTGCCCAATAGGTCATTAGGGTATTCAAATAATTTCGTTTAACAGTACTTGCCCATATTTGATTCAATGCCTGATCAATTTTCCACATCAACAACAAAGCAATCACTATTAAAGATAAAATACCCACCATGGTGAGTTTAGAGGTTTTACCCACAAATGCCATTAAATGATTGCGGATTACATCGGATGATGCTGGAATAAAATTACTAAAAATAAAATTTTCTAGCTCTGACATTACATCTTGAAAAACAGGGAAGCTGGAAAAACCTGCAAAAATCAAAGCAAAAAATGGCACAACCGATAATAAAGTGGTGTAACTTAATGAGCTTGCCGTATCAAAGCACTTTGCCTGCCTAAAAGCTTTTAACACAAAAACGATAAAACTCATCAAATACAAAAGCTTTTGTTGTAAATAAGATCTCGGGATCTGATAATTATTTTTCATAACACCTTCAATCGTTAAGTTTTGATGTTTAAACATCGATATAAATTCACTAAAATATAGCATATAATAACATGCAGTTCAGAAACAACTCGTTATTTTAACCACAAGATTTAAACTTTAAGTATATTCCTATGATAGAAATTCTCGTTTTATATTACTCTCGTCATGGCTCAACATTAGCCTTGGCTCAACACATCTGCAGAGGGGTTGAAAAAGTAGATGGTGTACAAGCAAAGTTACGCACCGTACCAGAAATCTCAGCAAATAGTGAAAAAACTGTTGCTGAAATTCCTGAGCAAGGCGCTATTTATGCTAGCAATGATGATTTAATTCAATGTGGCGGATTAATTTTAGGGAGCCCTACCCAATTTGGTAATATGGCTTCTCCCTTAAAATATTTTATCGACTCAAGCTCTTCTGTCTGGTTAGCGGGTAAATTAGCAGGAAAACCCGCTGCCGTTTTTACCTCAAGTTCCAGTTTGCACGGAGGCAATGAAGCAACTTTATTAACCATGATGTTACCGTTATTTCATCATGGTATGTTGTTAATGGGGCTCCCTTATAGCGAAGCCAGTTTAAACAATACAAAAAGTGGTGGTTCACCTTATGGTGCGAGCCATGTAGCAGGTTCAAGCGCTAATAATATATTAACCACCGATGAAAAAAATTTGGCTATTGCTTTAGGTGAACGAATAGCCTCTTATGCGCTTGCTTTAGAGAAAAAATAGTGAGAGAACGGATGACTTTTTTTCGCACGCTGGTTTTAATAAGCTACTTTTCATTATTGCTAACCTTAATGCTAAATACAACTTGGTTATCACCTCCTGAAAAACTGCCCATTGCCTTAGTGCTTATTTTTTTTGTTTTGCCGCTACTTTTTCCTTTGAAAGGGATATTAAACGGCATTAGTTATACCCATATCTGGACAAGCTTTTTAGCCTTATTTTATTTTGGCCATGCTATTAGCCAATTCCCAGAACCTAGCCATTTTTTATCAGCATTACTGCAAAGTTTGTTTAGCTTATCTTTGTTTGTATTTTGTTTATTATTTGCTCATTACAAACAAAAACAACAAAAAATACAAAATGAAACAGATGAAATGCTGAGAAATGACAGCAAAAACTAATCACTTTTAATTTTACTCTTGCTCTTCATCCCCAGTAGCTTTTTAACAAAATGAACTGTGATTTTTCGATGTGATGTTAAACTTGCCACATCGAGTTGATCTAATAACAGTAATAATTGCTGCATATCTCGAGAAACATAATTTAAAATAAAAAAAGCAACTTCATCACTTAAATCAAACGCTCGTTGTTGGGCTTTTTTCTGTAAAACACAGATCATGCCTTCATCATCCAAAGCCTTAAGCTGATAGGTCACCCCCCATTGCAAACGTGAGCATAAATCGGGCAAGGAGAATTGAACATGCTGGGCATTGATATTAGCACTTAACACGAGTTTATTATCACTCATTTTATGCTGATTATATAAATGAAAAAGAGCCTCTTCCCATTTTTCATCTCCCGCAATTGCATCCACATCATCCACACATAAAAGATCATTTTGCTCCATATTTTGCAGCATATCAGGATGAAGCTCTTTTTTCTGCTTTAATGGAACATATGCAACACGTAGCCCTGCTTGAATGTTTTGATGCATCAAAGCCGTTAATAAATGCGTTTTGCCAACACAGCTTTCTCCCCAGAGATAGGTTTCCTTGTTATCAGGTGAAAAGAGTTGGAAGATAAGTTCCTGATTTTCACCAACAACAAAATTTTCCAGACAAACGTCTTGATTTAGATTAAAATTCAGTAAAAATTGAAGCGGTTGTGCCGACATATTCACAATAGCAAATTAAATAATCAAAAAATCATGTTGCATACTCCCCTACCAATAACTATTGACACTATTAATGATCCCTTATTACAAGAGAAAAAGGTCTCATTAAAACTATTGAGACTTGATCTAAGTGATCCTTTTATCAGTGGCAATAAATGGTTTAAACTAAAATACAATCTGGAAGATGCAAGAAAAAATCATTATACCTCACTACTGACCTTTGGTGGAGCATATTCTAATCATATTCATGCCACAGCAGCTGCTGCCAAACGCTTTAACTTTAAAAGTATTGGGATTATTCGAGGTGAAAAATCCACTTTATTAAACAACACTTTAAAAGATGCGCAACAATTTGGTATGTATTTACATTTTGTCGATAGAAAAAGCTATCGTTTAAAAAATCAGCCTCATTATCAACAACAGTTACTAACACAGTTTAACGATGAGTTTGGTAAGATTGCAATTTTACCAGAAGGTGGTAGTAATCATTTAGCATTAAAAGGTTGCGCTGAAATCATTGATCTTATTCAAGAAAACTATCAGTATTTATGTTGTCCCTGTGGTAGTGGAGGTACTTTAGCAGGGCTTATTATGGGGTTAAGTCAACAACAACAAAAGTACAAATCTTATTTAACACCAAAGGTTATTGGTTTTTCAGCACTTAAAGGTGGGGATTTTTTATCTCAAGATGTACTTAACTTATTACACCAAGTACCACAGGAAAAAGCTACCCCAACTATCAAACATAACGTTCCAATAAACTGGCAAATCAACAGCCATTATCACTTTGGAGGTTTTGCAAAAACAACCCCAGAATTATTAACTTTTATCCAGCAATTTTACCAACAACAGCAGATAAAACTGGACTATGTTTATACTGGAAAGATGTTATATGCTATTTTTGATTTGCTGAAAAATGATTATTTCCCAATAAACAGCAATATTGTTGCTATTCATACTGGCGGACTGCAAGGTAATCAAAAAA
>CAYMMQ010000185.1:0-4208 GCA_964391585.1 uncultured Ectothiorhodospiraceae bacterium | reverse complement strand
CACATATTCATCAACAAAAAATTGATGAAATGTTAAACAATGAAAAAACTCAACAATTTATTCGCTGGGTTGAAGGTAAAGAAGAAGCACCTGATGATTTTATTTGTCGCACCTGTGTGTTTGCCTTATCTGATGATAATTACCAACAACGTTTAATCAATGATTTTTGTTCTTCTTGTGTTTTGCCTGAAGAGTTAGCTAACTTGGACATTAATCCTTGTAACTGTTGTGTGGTTAAAAGCTAATAGGCTGTCAGCACTCCCCTCTTTAGCAAAGAGGATTAATAAAAACTATTCTGAAAGCTTAAACGCACCAAAAATTAGAACTATTCCTGTTAATAACGCTATACCAATAAGAGCCAATGTAGCTAAATCCATAGTTATAACTCCCTAATTTCTTTTGTCTTAGAAGATATCTTAATAATTAAAATTAATATAGTGATAAGAATTAATACCATTAAAACAATACCTGCCCAAAAAACAGGATCGATATTATTGTTGTCATATCTACGAATAACAGCTCCCGCAGTAAAAACCAAAAGGCCAAATGAAACACTAATTGCAATTCTTAATGTGTTTAAAATTTCTTTAACTTCATCTAACTTGCTCATGTTAAAAGAATACATATAGAAACTAGATTAGTCAATATCTTATCTCGTGCCATTCGTGTCTATTATCAGCAAGTCATTTACACTTAAAATCCAAATGCACCACCCCTAAATCTCGGCCTTTTTGTCTCACTTCAATGCTCGCTATTTTATCCACCTGCTCATAAAGGTGTATGCCTTTATCACAAATTAAATATGCACTGATGGTATAATGACCGTTTAATAAAGCAATTTTTGGAAACTCGATAGTACACGTTGAGTCGCCTTGATCACTTCTTGCAATGGCAAAATCGATCAAAGAGCTGGCAGCACTACAAATCGTATAATTTTGTTCATTTTCTATAGTAACACCAAAATTAGGTACTCCAATAGACAAGTTTGAATGAAATCGTGCTTGGATAGCAATACTTGTTTCACAGCTTTTCACCTGAAAAAATTGGGTTTTTTCACCGTCAAGAAACACATCTAAAGCAACAAAATAAGCTAAAGAGGCATCTTCACTATCAGCATTACCTTCAATTTTTTCAACAACTACACCTTCTACTTTATTCTCAGGTGAATGCTCTACCTGTTGTTGTGTATTTTCTGCTTGCATATTTGCATTATAAGCAGGAACAACTTTAGCAGGCACATCATCTAATATCACTCGCCCCTTATCCAACCAAATAGCACGATCGCAGATAGCATTGATCTGATACATCGAGTGGCTACAAAAAATAATGGTTTTACCTTTTTCTTTAAACTCCATAATCCGTTGAAAAGATTTTTGGGCAAAACCACCATCGCCAACAGAAAGTGCTTCATCAATAATCAAAATATCGGGATCAACACAGGTTGCAACCGAAAAGGCCAAACGAACAAACATACCTGAAGAATAAGTTTTAACCGGATTATCAATAAAGTCTTTTAAACCAGAGAAGTCAACAATATCTTGATACTGCGATTTAATCTTCTCTTTTTTAATCCCCAATATGGACGCATATAAAAAAATATTTTCTTTACCACTCAACTCAGGGTGAAAACCTGCTCCTAATTCAAGCAATGCCACCACCCGACCATTAATCTGCATGGAACCACTTGTCAAAGATGCTGTTTTGGTGATCAACTTCAATAAGGTACTTTTTCCTGCACCATTATTACCCACCAGTCCAACCACTTGTCCTGTGGGTATTTGCAGAGAAATCGGCTCTAAGGCTTTAACGGTTTTATGAAAAGGTCTGCCAGTAATGACTTCGAATAACCGGTGATGTGATTTTTCATACAGAGTGTAATATTTATTAACCTGTTGTAATTCAATGGCAATACTCATATTACCTCTCGAATATGATTCTCAGAACGCTTAAATAAAATCCAAGCTGGAGCTAATAATATCAGCCACTCTAAAACAAGACGTAACAGCATATCTTGTTGCAAAGGTTGAATATCTTGGATATAGAAGTGAACTAAGGCCATATAATCAGCAACTGGATTAAAAATCAAATATGCTTGAACTTGCTCTGGCAACATTTGCGGCAAATATAAAATAGGTGTTAAATACATGGTCATTGTTAAAACAAACGGCAATGCCTGAGCGATGTCTTTAAAAAAAATACCAATAACCGACAAGATATAACTAATTGGCAATAATAGGAGCAATAATGATAACATCATTAAAACTGCTGGAATCACTTGCTCAACCCCTTCTAACATATAAACCACAACAACATAAATACTGGTATAAATCATCAAGGTTAAGGTCATAGACAAAACGGGTAAGATAACAATAGGAAAAGGGTTTCGCTTAAACAATACCCCAAACTCACTATATAACAGGACGGAGCGCTGTAATATTTCAGAGATAGCAAACCAAGGGATCATGCCTATTAAGAAATAATTAACAAATGACTCCATGCCTGGAAAGCGGACTTTTAAAATAATTTGCAATAAAAACCACAAAGCCACAATCTGCAAAGCGGGTTGCAAAACCAACCAGAAAAAACCTAAAAAAGTCCCTGATGTTCTATTGGCAAAATCTCGCTTTAGCAAAGCAATAAAAAGTTCTTTATTTTTTGCAACCGCAACAAAAGGCAAATAGATACAGTCAATCAAATTACGACTAAGACGAAATAAAAGTACAAAAGGGTTAATATGCGTTTCCTCAAAAGAATGGTTTTATGTAACTTTTTATTTTGACTTCGCACCCGAAATCAATTTTTTAACTTATTATAAATATACGTATATAACAACTTTGCACTTCGACTAAAGGGAACGCCTTTTTTCACGGGTATATGTTTATTTAATACTCGATAAATATCTTGCGAAGAAACAACTCGTTGCGATTGAATTTCTGCTCTTTTTTTAAGCATTAAAGGCAAGCCTTTTAAGGCATCTCTTTCTGCTCGTAGGATAGTTTTTGCTTGACCTCTGAACATAAATCGCAAGGTAAAGAGTAAATACATTAATAAGTGCAAAGGTAATAACAGATAAAATAAATATCCTGGCATATTTTTTATAAATGTCCAAAATAAATTTCGATAACCATGATAGACTGAAAAATCACTTTCTTGTCCACCCGAAGATACTGAGCCCAAATGGTGAACCACTGCATCAGCAACATACCAAGCTTTATACCCTTGCAAACGCAGACGAAAACCTAAATCAACATCTTCCACATAGCAAAAATAATCCTCATCAAATCCACCAACCTTTTCTATCGCTTCACGTCGATATAATACCGCTGCCGCACAGGCAGAGAAAATTTCTTCCTCGATTAAATCTTCTGCTTGCTGCTTTGCACCATAGCGTTTACGCCATACCAGACCACTAAGATGATAAACATCACCAATACCATCTAAAATTTCTTTATCTGCTAACGGTTCGATTTGATAAGTCAATTGCCTAGAACCAAAAACCGCCATATCTGGATACTTGTTTGCAGCTGCTAATAAAGACTCCAGCCAGCTAGGTTCAGGAAAAGCATCTGGATTAAGCAAGGCAACAAATTGTGTTTCACAAAGCTTAAGTGCTTTATTATTGGCTACAGCAAAACCTAAATTACTATCCATTTGCAATAATTCAACTGCTGGAAAATTTTCTACACAAGCGGCTGAATTATCACTACTGGCATTATCAACAACAAATATTTTTTCAGCTTGAACAGTCTGCTTGCAGAGTGTTTTTAAACACTTAGCTAACCACTCTCCTCCATTCCAGTTAACTATAATGACTGACACAGACATATCGTTATTTCCTAATATCAAGATAAATAAAACTATCGACCTGTGAAAACAGCAATTCTACGAACACTTAATTCAGCCAATCATTATTACAAAAACAAAGAAGCATAGAAAATCCAAGCCATTTTTTCAAGTAAAAATTAAAAAATCTACAATAATCATTAGTATCTCAATATTTTAGCATGGAGCAACTCGCGATAAAGTCCCTTTTAGCAGTTCACTATAGCGCTGTAATATCAATATTAATCGTGTTAAAATTCTTCCTTGAAGCGTTAATACCTTTTATCATTAAGTATACTAGATTAACACAAAATCGATTAAAACTGATTAAAATAAAGGCCAACGAGTATATGTACGAAAATCTTGCGTTTCCGCTTAATGTTTAC
>CAYMMQ010000184.1:0-4244 GCA_964391585.1 uncultured Ectothiorhodospiraceae bacterium | reverse complement strand
GTAAGAATAGACAGTAAACATAGGGGTATAATAGAATAGAGGATAGATAAATGGGTATGAGAAGGGTATTTGAAGGATCTGTTCTTTTTTTATTTCTAAAAAATAAGAATAAAGAACATATTTTCTCTTGATTATTACTACCTCTATATACCTATTATCTTAATAAACCCCAATAAAAACCAATAAAATCAAACTAAAACCAAAACCAGTTTAAGTTCAAGTTCATTAAACCAAACCAGTTCAAACCAGTTCTATAAACCAGTTCAGTATAATGTTAAATACTAATTAAATAGCCGCAAAAAAGTAAAATTTATGATTTATCAAAATGGCGCGAAACTGGGATTCGCTGACACTATTGCCTTTTAGTATAGCTAGTTGAATTTAATAAAAAAAACGGCTTGAAACTGGGATTGGTTGACACTTTTGGGAAAAACGCTATTTGTGAATGGCTTTTGGCGAAATACCTTGAATTGTGAATGGGATTTAGCGAAATACGGTCATATCCAATTGTGAATCATATTCTGCCAAATACCAGCCCAATTGTGAATCAAAAAATCTCAAATACCCTGCCCGAGATCTTCATTTAAAATATTATGCTTATTTTTTATTAGAAAATATTGTCATATTATTATATCAATCAGCGAAAAAAGTTATCTTTTTATTTTATGGAAAAAGAGTGCTATTATTTTGCGCTTTTCAGAATGATATTTAATGATGATTTTAACACTCATTAAAATATTTTTTTTACTTTTGTGATATTTTTAACATTTTTGGGGTTGACTTGAATTGGTTATATGGTATGCTGAATGTACGTTATGAAAACAAAAGGTGGAATCACATACATCGGAGTATCATTGGGAGAACTGAAAAAGTACTTTACTGATGATGCTGTCATTCATGTTTCAAAGAAGTTTCTGAAATCTTATGAGTTAATATCTGGCATGGAGGAAGAGACTAAGCCTGTAGTAATAAATGTCACAAACAAAGCTCAGGAAGTAGTAAAGACAGAAGAACCTGCTGCTGCTCCAATTGAGATAAATTCTTTTGATGGAGATTGGTAAATCTTAAAAATATCTTTTTTGAGCATTGACATAAGTTGAAACTTACTTTAAATTGATTACTGTTATGACAAACACTACTACTACTACTAAGATCGACCTGTTTCCCAATGTTGTTGGGCAATATCCTGCAAAGCGTAAATTTGAGTTTTACATCAAAGGATTTGAGAGAACAGGTATTGTTCCTAATATCCTGTTAACTGCTCCAAAAGGTGCAGGTAAGACCATGCTGGCAAGAGCATTTGCTAGGAATCTCGTCATCGAAGACGTTGAAGAGATAGATGACGTATTACATGATGTTATCGTGCCTAAGCGATATTTTGAGTTTAATTGTGCTACGATTAAGAACCTCAGACAATTCGTTGAACAGATAATGGTTCCTTACATGCAAGGTGGATCTAAGGCTACATTCCTGTTCGATGAATGCCACATGTTACCCAAGGATGTTACCATGGCGTTATTAACTATCACTAATCCCAATAAAAATAATTTTAATACTTTTAGTTATGAGGGAAGTGATATTGATATTGATTTCAGGAAATTAACATTCATTTTCGCCACTACTGAACCTCAAGATGTATTTCATGCGTTGATTGATCGCATGGAAAGAATTGATCTCGATGATTACTCTTATGATGAGTTAGCTCAGATCCTCATGTTGAATACTGATAGAATCAAGTTTTCAGGTGATGTTGTTGCAAAACATATTGCCCCTACTCTTAGAGGTAATGGTCGTTCTGCTCAGAAGATGGCAACGAATATCGAAAGTTATTGCGCTCAGAATAAAGTAAAAAGATTTAGATTAAAAGACTGGAATGCTTTGTGCGATGTTCTCGATATTTTACCTTATGGTTTAGAGAAGATGGAACTCAGGTATCTGAATATCCTTCGACGTAGTGGATGTATCAGACTGTATAACCTAGCAGCAAAATTACAGATGACCAGAGCAGCAATCCAATCTGATGTAGAAGTTTATCTGCAAAAGTTAAATCTAATTGAGGCTACTGCTCATGGCAGACAGTTAACCGTCAAAGCTAAGGAACTCTTTGAGAAAAAAATATTGACTTCTTGAGTAGAAAAATTGGAAAAGTACCCCTTGAGTGCATAGTATAATTGTGTATGAGAAATACAGTATATCGTGTTAATGTAACTCAAGAGGGTAACTCTCTATCCGTGGATTCAGTAGAGAAGTTGCGTAAATTCAATCAGCATCGAAGCGAATGGGAATCGGTAGCTAAGTCTACCTTCACTGCTTCAAATAAAGATGGTAATACGTTGAAGTTTTCCAAGAAAACTGGTAAACAGAAACGTCAATAGAATCCCCCTCAAATAGTAGTCCTCATAACACACTATCTCCTCACTCGAAAGAGTGGGGAGTTTTTTTATTGACAAATCTTTGATTGCCAAATAAAGCTTGCCAAATAATATGTATATGCTATAAATGTATTACGTTCCATCGAGTGATGGTAATGTATCATAGGGTAAATAAATATTAATAAATATATAGAATAGAGAGATAAGCGTTTTCCGATAAAATTGAAATAAGGGAGGACATGTGCGTGTCTTCCCTTTTTTTTGATTGTAAATAACAGAAGGCGAAATAACAGAAGGCGAAATAATGAACCCGAAATAAATAAATAACAAATAAGATGTATTATATTTTTGGGTAAAAAAAATCCCCTTTCGGGGATTGTGTTCAATAATCTTCTTCATAGTAAGTCTCATCAAGGTCACTCGGATTCCCCTGATGACCACCAAGACCGCATCGATCCCGATAACCATAACAGCATTCCTCGCAAAAATATCCTGCGTAAACATGATAACTGTCACGGTGTTGAATTTGGCGCGATGGTTTGAGCTGGCGGCATTTTGGGCATTTCTTTTGAGGTGATTCCATGTAGTAAGCATACCATACTAATCTGGCATTGCAAGTTTTATTATCATTATATTTTAAAAAGATATTTTCATTAGAAGCTTGACATTCATAAGGTCTTGAATATAAGGTACTTAGAGCTCCGACGGGGCCCCTCCGCGGCCCTAACCCCCTCATTATCAACACTTTAGGGATCTTTTAAAATCACAAGAAAAGAATTGAGTCAAGCAAAAAGATAAATTTTATTTTTATTATTTATGGGGTTGACATCTTTTATTTATCATGTATATTGATTGCATGAGTTCACTTAAGATAACTTTTGAAAACGCCAAGCTTAAAGGCATATGGCACTATTCACTCCCAAGCGGTTATACTTGCCCCGGTGCAAAATGCTGCAAAACATTTGCCGACAGAGAAACAGGCAAGATCACCGATGCACAAACGCCAGTTGATGGTATGTCCTTTCGTTGCTATGCTGCAATGGATGAAGGACGCTTGCCCAATGTTCGCAAGCCAAGATGGGAAAACTTTGATTTATTAAAATCATTGAAAACTACAGCGCAAAAAGTAAAGCTCATTGTCAAGAGTATAAAAGAAACTGGTTTAACTCGCGGAGGAACCTTGCGTGTCCATATTGGTGGTGATTATTATTCACAGTCTTATTTTGACGCATGGATGAAAGCATCAAGCTTTTTCCCGAATATTGTTTTTTATTCTTATACTAAGAGCCTGAAGTTTTTATTATCTTACGTCAAGAAAAACGGTGGCTTGCCTGACAATTTTGTTTTCACTTGTTCGCGTGGTGGAAAGTATGATGATTTAATTCCCTCAACTATGGTCAAAAGCGCAAGAGTTTTCTTTTCTCAAGAAGAGGCTAAGGCTTTGGATCTTGATATTGATTACACAGATGATTTTGCAATCTCTGGCAAGGATGATTTTGCATTAGTCATTCATGGAAGCCAGCCAGCAGGAACGAGCGCAAGTAAAGCTTTGCAAGTTTTGAAGAAAAAAGGCTTTACAGGCTACGGTAAAAAAAGTAAGATCTGGAAAGTATGTGGTTAGTATGCGGTTTGATTTTGGGTGCGGTCTTATGGGTAATGTCTCAACAACCTATGGAATAAAATACAAATGGAAGAACACAAAAAATACAAAATAAAGTTGACAGCTCAAGAAATTTTTGAGTTGAAAGATCATCATAGAGAACTAATGGAAGAGTCATACTTGTATGAGGACACACTTGTCCTCGGAGTGGTAGATCAAATATTAAAACAAGATAAAGAATAAAATACTATGAAAAACAAAAAATTAATTAG
>CAYMMQ010000183.1:0-4286 GCA_964391585.1 uncultured Ectothiorhodospiraceae bacterium | reverse complement strand
TTAACCTATAAGGTCTCTCATAGTCGCGCCCCCCGCGGGCGTGTGGATTGAAACATAAGACTATCAAGTGATACCTTAAGCCACCAGGTCGCGCCCCCCGCGGGCGTGTGGATTGAAACAGGCATATATACAAAGTATAGATGGGCTATGTGTCGTACAATGCTGTTGACTTAAGGAAGAGAAAAATCAGATCGGGAAAGTGGGTATTTCTTGTATTCTGATATGATGCACACTAAAATACACCTATGGAGGTGTATAATGCGAACCAATATTGTTTTAGATGATGATTTACTTGAGCAGGCTTTTTCTTTGACAGGTATTAAAACAAAAAAAGAATTAATTTTTCAGGCATTAAAAGAATTTGTTGAACATCGGCAGCGCTTGAATATTGGCGATTTAAAAGGCGCTGGCGGGATAGATAGCGATTATGACTATAAATCATTACGTGCCGGTCAAGATAAAAACTGATGGTCTTAGTCGATACCTCGGTCTGGATTGATTACATTAACGGTACAGAAACTGGTGCGGTAGTATACCTGGATCAACTTTTGCTAAACCCGCTTTCGGTGGGAATAACAAGTTATATCTATATGGAAATTCTGCAAGGTGCAAAAACAGAAAAAGATTATAGGCAGTTTGAGAAATACTTTTCTGGTCAAAAGTTTTACGCTTTAAAAAACCAGAAAAAAAGTTACGCAACTGCTGCTAAAATGTATTTTGACTGTCGTCGTCAAGGAATTACTATCCGAGCAAGTATTGATTGTTTGATTGCGCTTTGTGCCATTGAAAACGATCTTATCCTGTTACATCATGATACGGATTTTTGCCATATGGCAACAGTCATTAAATCGCTAAAAACCAAGAGTTTTTTGTAATTTAGTTTTGTCACTTTATTATTCAAGCAATAAAGTGGCTACATTTTAGCTACTCAAACTGAAGTTTAAAAACACATCAGAACCTTTTTATTTCACAAAGTTTATTTCACAAAGTTTATCCACATTTTTTGTGGATAACTTTGTGGATAACGTCAAAAATCCCACCATAAATAGGCTTGTTATTTGCTTGAGCACAGATTGTATATATTCTGTGCAGTTAATTTTATTTTAAGATTGAAGTTTCTATTTTTCAATAGGTTAAGGTTTTTTTGTTTTTTAAGTATTGACATTGTTTTTTAATAATATTAACCCAAAACTCATCATAATAGTCAAAGTGAATAAATCAATAAGTTAGCGATGTTTTATGAGTGGGAATTCACTTAGTGAGCTTAACTTATCAGTTAAAAATAAAAGCGAAACTCAGCACTGAGTGAAAGAGGATAGGCACTTAATTCTTTTTTAACTTCAGCTTGATGTGGCTTAGCGCCGAAGGGAAGCCTTAAACTAAATTCTAATATATAACTCCCATATTTGACTTTTTACTTCGTTGCTTTTGACTGTGTGTTAAATAAAAAAGTAAATTCCGATATATCAAGAGTATAGACAAATGTAAATAGTTGGTTTACTATTAAAAAATGATATTATCTTTTAAAAGTAAAGCATTAAAATTGTTATGGGAAAAGAATGATTATAGTAAAATTCAATCCACTCAAGTTAGAAAGATCAGCATTGTTTTACAAACTTTAAATGTAGCAACTAAAATTGAAGACTTAAAACGACCTTCATTTAGATTTCATGAGTTAAAAGGTGGTTTAAAAGGAAGATTCTCTATCTGGATTAATGGAAATTGGAGAATTACATTTGAATTTAACAATGGAAATGCAGAAGTTTTAGATTATGAGGATTATCACTAATGAATAAAAGTAAGGAAAGACAACTAGAACCCTTGCATCCAGGTATACATATAGAAGAAGAAATGCTCTATCTTGGTTTAACTAAGGTTAAAACTGCAACTATCTTAGGTGTTTCACGTCAATACCTTGACCGTGTACTTAAAGGCAATGCACCTATCAATGTATCAATAGCAACTAGACTTGCTATTGCATTTGGTTCTACAGCACAGGTTTGGATGTCATTACAAACTGATTATGATATCTGGAATTATATGAGTAAACATAAAGAAGAGTTAGAACATCTTGAGAGCTATGCGTAACTTATTTCGTACTTACTTAGGTATACGAGCCATGTAGAGAGAAGTAAGTAGTCTTTAGTTGAAAGGCCCTTTTAGGAAAGAGGATTAAACTAGAGTATGCACTCTCATTGGGAACTAAACGAGAGTTTGGTTAACTTATACCCTAAAAATAAAAGCGAAACTCAATACTGATTGAACGGGGATAGGCACTTAATTCTTTTTTAACTTCACTTTGATGTGGCTTAGCGCCGATCGGAAGACTTAAATTTAAACTGAGTTCAGATTCATCCGATAAAGAATAATTGGCGTATAAAGCTAACAAATGAGAATGATCATCTAAATTACTCATTAAAAGCGCCTGAGCAGTTAGTAAAGGATGAAATTCATAACTTGCCCCTAAGGCAGTATAATGTTGAGCTTGATAAAGTGGATTATTTGGATTGCTATAATATTGGGAACTATTAGGGTGACCAAAACCATGATAAAACCATTCCATGCGTAACTCAAAGGTGTTTTCCCAGCGTTTTTCTATACCAATACATAACTCTTGGTAATTTTTGGGCTGAATTGTTTCAGTAAGCCCCAAATGTTTGGGAAAAGCTAAGTGACCTTCTAACCTGAGTCCAAAGGTGTTAAATAATTCACCTTGCAGGGCAGTGCCAATAATGGTTTTATCTCTTATTTTTCCCAATAATAAACTACCATCAATACTTCCAAAGCTATTGCTGTAGTTGATTAAATAGGAGTTACGACCAAAGTCAGGTTGATTATCCCAAGTATTACTCCCCGTATTGCTTTGATATCCCAATACTGCTATAAACGTCAGTTGGGAAAAATCACCCAAGCCTATTTCTGCTCTCAGCCCATCTACTCCTGCTTTATACTCTTTAAAAAAAGTATTGGCAGCAAAAGGGGAGAAAAAATCGTTAGGGGTAAAATAAAAGGTATTGGCTAGGTTAATCGCTTGGCGACCAAGAGTCAGGTTAATATTCTGTCTTGACCAAGTGAAAGCTAATTGATCGACGGCTAAAAGTGCATGGTCATGTTGAGAAAGGTTTGTTTGCAAAAAGCCACTACGATCAACCGATGTTAATAAACTTTTATTTGAAACTAAGCTTTTAGGTAGATAACTTTGATAAAGGTTAAATTTCATCTGCCAGTTTTCAGTTAATTGCCCATCACTGATGTAACGCATGATCCCTGCTATGGCAGAGGTCTTTTGAATGGGATATAACAGTGGATCGTTGGGATAAATAGCATTGGCATAAAAACCATGAAAAAAAAACTCATCTTGAAAGTTGCTTGAATCAATTGTTTGAGCTGAGAGGTAAGTGCTGGTAAAAAAACATGTTATCGCCAGTAGCTGAAACAGCGTTAGGCGAAATGATAAAGCGCGAAATTTAAGTTGACTAAACTGGCTCACGTCGCTCATCTGTATGTAGTTGGCCATCATGAAGTTGAATTAATCGTCTTGCTCTATCCATGACATGTTGATCATGAGTGGAAAAAAGAAAAGTAATGCCTTTTTGTTGATTTAATTGTTGCATCAAATCTAATAGGGATTCTGCTGTATGTGAGTCAACATTCGCCGTAGGTTCATCCGCTAGGATAATTGCTGGTTCGGTCACAATTGCTCTTGCAATAGCAACACGTTGTTGTTGACCACCGGACATTTCATCAGGTCGACGGTTCTCTAGTCCTTTTAGTCCAACATCGGATAATATTTTCATCACTCGTTGATGGCTTTCATCTTTTGCAACACCTTGCAAACTTAAAACAAACTCAGCATTTTCGTAGGCGGTCATTACGGGGATCAGATTATAAGACTGGAACACAAAACCAATACGGTTTTTCCTGACTTCAGAAAGTTCACTAGCACTTAAGGTGGCAAGGTTTACTTGATCTACCCAAATCTCGCCACTATTGGGCGTATCTAAGCCTCCAACCAGGTTTAGGATGCTGGTTTTTCCTGAACCTGAAGGGCCTGATAAGGCTGCAAAATCGCCTTGTTCAAGCTGTAAGGAAAAATTATTAATCGCGTTGACATTAATTTTTCCTTGTTGATAAACTTTAGACACATTTTTTAACACAACGATTGCTTTTGCTGTTCTACTCTTTGTATTTGATTTGTTCGTTGATTGGCTCATGTATGATGCTCTTGTTATTAATTATTTTTTAAGCTGTCAATAATAGGGGTTTGACCTGCACGCCATGCAGGG
>CAYMMQ010000182.1:0-4341 GCA_964391585.1 uncultured Ectothiorhodospiraceae bacterium | reverse complement strand
ATGATGATAAGTCTGATGATGATAAATCTGATGATGATAAGTCTGATGATGATAAGTCTGATGATGATAAGTCTGATGATGATAAATCTGATGATGATAAGTCTGATGATGATAAATCTGATGATGATAAATCTGATGATGATAAGTCTGAAGATGATAAGTCTGAAGATGATAAGTCTGAAGATGATAAGTCTGAAGATGATAATCAGTCAGAAAGTGACTCAGGGACTGATGATTCCGATCCGGACTTGCTAGACAGTTCAGAAGAGCTTATGTTTGAATTCTCTGAAGGAGACTCCCCATTAGTTATTGATGATAATGAGGATGATACCGAAGGTGATGTTGTAAGTGCTAGTATTATTTCTGATGGAGATAATGGCATTGAAGGTCTGGAGGTTGCATCGAGTGATTCAGAATCTGATACATCTTCTGAAGCAAATGAATCTCCTGATGAAGCTGACTCTGCGGAATCAGATGACTCAAGTGCGTACTCTATTGCTGAAGCTGCTAATGAGATTGAAGTAACATCTAGTAGTGAAAGTGGTGGTGATGATAGTGGAGAAGACATTACCTAACCCATTAGTTTTAAGTTAAAATGCAAAGGCTCTAACTGTTAAAGTTAGGGCCTTTTTTAATATAATTCAGATTTTATTTAATAATTAAACAAAAATATGAGTATATATACACTGGAACACTATAAGTCTTCATTTGATGCTGAAAATAATTTATTAAGGCAAATTAGATCTAACTTGATCTCAGGTGATAAAATTAACCTTCCTGACGATCTATTCTTTAAGTTTGATCCGAAAATTTCACAAGTATATATTACTATTTTTCAACAAGGGTTAAAGAAAATTCGCTGGGGATCAAGGCGAGCTACTTTAACAGATAGTATCGAAAGATCATTATTAAAAATTAAATCAAATGTTCGTTTTGCACAGTTTGATCTGAATGACTCTTCAAAATCCAGAATATTGTTTGAAATGGTCGTTGAAGAGTGTGATTGTAATATTCGTAACTTAACCACGATGGCATTTGTTGAAGATAGATTTGAAGCAGGTATCACGGGCTTAAAATATACCTATAATGATGTTTTAAGGTTTTTTATGCCAACTGATGCCATAACGCAAAGTATTATGACGGTTCATCAGTTATTAAATTTCTTATCCAAGCAAACAGGGCATGCAAAAAAAACCAATAGCATTAAAGAAAGAGCTGATTTGATGCGGCATGATGCAATTGAATACAAGAAAATAAAAAGTATTGCCTTTATAAGCCATAAAGAACAAAGCATTCCTTTATTTCGTGGTTACCCTATGCCGGTAACATTTAATAAAGACATTTTATCTACCAGCATGTATGCAAGTATGGATTGGTTGATAGAAAACATGAATGAAGATGGTAGCTTTTTATATTTTTATGATGGCATTAAGGACACTAAAGTTGATTTAGATCATCCAAGAATGAGCAATCCTTTATATAATAATATCTTAAGGCATAGTGGAGGAACAATTACCCTATTACGGGGATATGAGTTAAGTAAAAAACAAAAATATCTTGATGCTGCAGAACACTCAATTAAATTCCTACTCTCAACTTTTAGAGAGCATAAATATAAGAGACAATATGCTTGTTACCCATTTTTTAATAAAAAATCAAAATTAGGTGGTGCGGGAATTGCCTTAGTGGCTTTAATGCATCATTACATCAATACAGGGCAAAACCGTTATAAAAAACAAATAGATGGTTTGGTGAGACATATCTTATCTCGTATTGCAAAAGATGGAGAAATGATTGGTTACTTTATCCATCCTTTATTCAACCGAGGAAAAGCACTTGCAAATATTAATAAACTTTCTTTTGCAGATAGAAAAGGGCTTTTTTCATTTTATTACCCTGGAGAAGCCTTATTAGGATTGGTTCTTTATTATCGATATATGAAAGATATTAAGTTTAATTTTAAACAAGAGGTAAAAGATAAAGCATTAAAAGCTCTTGACTTCTTAGTTGATATAAGACCTTCCCGGTATAAAGAGTTGTTTTTATCATTACCCGCAGATGCGTGGTTGATGCAAGCGATTGAAGAATGGGTAAAGGTTGAAGGCTGTAAAAAACAATCATATATCGATTTTGTCTTTAATGATACTCAACAAATGTTTGACCACATGTATACAGAAGAAAACTCACCATGGTTTGATTATATTGGCGGTTTTTATTACAACTATGGTGATTCGGTATATCATGATGCATCACGATGTGAAGGGGTTATTGCTGCGTATAATTTGGCTAAAAATTTGGGGTATAATGAAAGAGCCCAAAATATTATGCAGAATATGCTTAAGTCAGCACAAGGATTGATGTATACAAGACATACCAGCAAATCACTTTATGCTCATAAGTATCCCGAAAAAAGTTTAAATAGTTTTAGATTTAAATTAACTCGACAATGGGTTAGAGTTGATTCGGTACAACATACTGCCTGTTTTTTTGCAAGATTAATAAAGTTATTATAAAACTTTTTAAAAGGAATTCTTTAAATGAAAATGCTAACTAGCAAAGTAAAAAAAAATGTATTAAAAACATTGGATAGAAAAAAACTATTCAGGTATGACTGTAATACTCCAGAGGAAAGTGAGGTATCAGTTCTGGAAAAAAAAGTAGCTGAAATAGTTGGAACAAAATATGCGGTTGCAATGAATTCATGTAGTTCTGCATTGTATGTTTCTTTATTGTGTGTTGGTATAAAAGAAGGCGATAAGGTTGCGGTACCTGCATTTACGTTTATCGCAGTTCCTAGTTCAATAGTTCATGCTGGTGCACAACCAGTGCTTATTGAAGTAACAAGTGATTATGTAATTGATCTTGAAGATTTTGAGAAAAAAGTAAAAGATAAAACAGTTAAAGCATTACTGCTTTCATATATGAGAGGCAGAGTTCCGAACATTGATAAGGTTTTAGAAATTTGTAAAAAGTACGATGTTATTTTATTAGAAGATTCTGCTCATAGCTTAGGGGTTCTTTTTAATGGAAAACAAACAGGCACATTTGGTGTCACAGGAGCTTTTAGTGCGCAATCATATAAGATGATTGATGGTGGTGAAGGTGGTTTTTTAGTCACTAATGATAAAGAAATTGCATTTAAAGCGATGTTATATGCGGGATGTTATGAACACAACTGGAAAAAACATTTTGGAACTGAATCTGATCATGAACTTCTCAAAAAAATGACAAGTGCTATACCTGCTTATAATTTTAGAATGTCAAACTTGTCTGCTTCAGCATTGATTCCACAATTAACTGAAATTGACAAAAGAGTAAAACGGTTTAATAAGAATTTTAATAAAATGGTTAAAATTCTTAAAAAAAGCAAGTATATAAGAGTTCCTGAATTTACAATAGGGATGCGGCCTGCAGCTGATTCTATTCAATGGGAATTTGTCAACTTATCGGGCGAGCAAATTGATAATATTGAACAAGATTTGCTCTCAAAAAATGTTAAAATAGAAATCTTTAAGGGTGCAAATGCTAGGAGTTTTTGGAATTGGACTTTTTTTAAACATAATGAAAACTGCTTTTATACTAAAGACTTGATTCAAAGAACGGTTGATATGAGGCTTTGGCTTTATTATAGTTCTGATAAAGTTGAAGAAATTGGAAATATGATTGTTGATTCAATAAATAAACATGCTTAGGACTAATTATGAATAACACGATATTACTTTCTCCAAGCGAGCTAGAAGAATTTACGAATGGTTATTGGATAGGAGAATCTAAAGGATTAACTATTTCCGACTTTGCAATTTCTCAAAATCAGATAAAAGCAAACTGTATGGTGATAGCTACTTCACCTCAAAATTGGGGGCAACAGGTAGGAAATAGCCATAATAACTTTAATAGAAAGTTGGAGTTAGGAACTACCTCATTCATGCTGGAAAAACTGTTTGTTGACTCATGCGATTTACTTCCAGATGCTCCAATATTAGTGGTTAAAGATACAAATAAGGCTTTGCGAGACATAGCTATTGCAATAAGAGATAAGTCAAAAGCAAAGAGAGTTCAAATAACAGGAACGGAAGGTAAAACAGGATTTAAACATTTATTAGACTTTTTAGTAGGAGAACAAGCAAAATGTTATTCACAAAAGTCGAGCGCTAATTTAACTACCCCAATTTTGTTAAGCTTATGTAGGTTAAGGGAAGATACTGAATATACAGTAATAGAAGTTTCATGTCCGCAACCAAATAGATGTAGAGATAGATCAAAGATAATAAAACCAGATTTGTGTGTCATTACAAATTTACATATTTCACATATGAATACACATGGCAGTAGTGATTAATG
>CAYMMQ010000181.1:0-4402 GCA_964391585.1 uncultured Ectothiorhodospiraceae bacterium | reverse complement strand
GCTGTATAGTAAATTATTATTCCTAGTAGTAGAATAAGCAACAGTTTTACTAATGCATATATGACATAATGCCTACATTATTAAACCACAATGGTTTTAAATTCTTTTTTTATGCAAATGAACACTTGCCGCCTCACGTGCATGTCATAAAAGGGGACTCATGGGCAAAAATAGAACTACACAGCCTCAATGTTGTGTTTTCATCATTTAAAAAACATGAGTTTAAAGAATGTATGAAAATATTATTCGCTCAGCAAAAATTTTTTCTGGAGAAATGGTATGAATGGTTTAATCGGTAGAAGAGTTAATATTGATGATAAACATTTACATGTCGAGTTAACTGATGGACGTATCATTTCAACCCCCATTAGTTGGTATCCTGATCTTGAAACAGCCAGTATAAAACAAATAAAAAACTATCATTTTATTTGTAATGGTACTGGAATAGAGTGGAACGATATTGACTACCACTTAAGTATCGAAGCAATGTTTAACACTTCCCAAGAATCAGTTGCTGCCTGACTGAATGATTAAATAATTATCAAAAAGAAGCAGATTGACTGTATATATGCTACATGTTCGAGGGAAAAATAAAAAATTCCTTAGGATAAGTTGTTTATAAATTATGCTTATATGAAGCATTTTTGCCCGAGTAAATCTCACAAGTATAGAAAACATTATCCGTCAAGCAGAACATGCCCCAACAGCAGTATTGTTTTTACTCTCTGAGTTTGATATATAATGTGCCATCACGAACTTGAATATCATCAACGCCATCAGCAAATGCTTTCCAAAAACCACTATTACCAAACTCACTAACAAGATCAACATTTTTTATATTGCCAAGCCAAGCATTTGGAATAGGTACTCCCATTACACTAATTCCTTTCAGAGCAACAACTGGGCGATGAGTTTGATCTAAGCGTAATTCTAAACCGGTATTCACTCGTAAAGTTTGTCCGGGCATAAAGGGAAAGTCTTCTGGAATAGGGATTAAGATTTTTGCACTGGCTAAATCAGCAGATAAACCAATGGCAACTCGTTTAGCAAAGTCAGGATTACCAGCAATTAAAGCATTGAGTTCTTTTTCACTAAATGTCACTTCACGGTTTTTGTCAGATTCGCTATAAGGCTCTACTTGATTCGATGTGCTTGATGACGAAGAAGAACTAGGAGAGGGAGAAGAAGTCGTACTAGCATTTGCTGTTGAACTACTTTGCCAGCCTAAACGATTTAACTTTTGCTCTAATTGTATTTCCTCTTTGGCATTTAATACCACCGGGTCAAGCTCGGATGGGAAAATATATAAACGGATCAAAAAAACAGTTCCAATAATCGTTAAGATCATCACTACAAAAACAATCAATGTCAGTTGTAAACCACTAATGCCTTTTTTAACCGGTGGTACAGATTCATTCATCTGAGGTATGGGATCACTGAGTTTTAATGATGGAGTAGTCATAAATATCCTTAGTTATTCTAATAATGAGTTAATTATAGTACTGATTGAGACAAATTGTTTCATAAATTTTGCTATTAAATTGTTATAACAAGCTTCTTTTGTTGTATTAGAGTAATTAAACGATTCCATTTTATCTTCTTCTATAATTGTCGGTTGTCTGATTTCACACAAAAAAAATAAGGGCATTGTCGCAAAACTCACTAGGTTTTATTTGCTGCAACAAAAGTAAAAATTTATTTAAAAACAAACTCTTAGTTCTTTATTTTAAGCATGGCACGATGCTTGCTGAGTGTATAGTGTCCAAGTGGATTTTTTCACTGATATTTTGTTTAAGCAAACAAAAAACGTACACAATTATTTTTTAAATCAAGGAGATAAAACATGGCGATGCGTCAATGTGCAATTTACGGTAAAGGTGGTATTGGTAAATCAACAACAACTCAAAACTTAGTAGCAGGTATTGCTGAATTGGGTAAAAAAATCATGATTGTTGGCTGTGATCCAAAAGCAGATTCAACTCGTTTGATTTTACACTCTAAAGCTCAAAATACTATTATGGAAATGGCCGCTGAAGCTGGAACTGTTGAAGATTTAGAACTTGAAGATGTATTAAAAACTGGTTATAGAGATATTAAATGTGTTGAATCTGGTGGTCCTGAGCCAGGTGTTGGTTGTGCTGGTCGTGGTGTAATTACTGCGATTAACTTCTTAGAAGAAGAAGGCGCATACGAAGAAGATTTAGATTTTGTTTTTTATGATGTATTGGGTGATGTGGTTTGTGGTGGTTTTGCAATGCCTATTCGTGAAAACAAAGCACAAGAAATTTATATCGTATGTTCTGGTGAAATGATGGCGATGTATGCTGCTAACAATATCTCTAAAGGAATTGTGAAATATGCAAATTCTGGAAGTGTTCGTCTTGCTGGATTAATTTGTAATAGTCGTAATACTGCAAGAGAAGATGAGTTAATTATGGAATTAGCACGTCAATTAGGTACGCATATGATTCACTTTGTTCCTCGTGACAACGTTGTTCAACGTGCTGAAATTCGTCGTATGACAGTTATCGAATATGATCCTTCATCAAAGCAAGCTGGTGAATATCGTGATTTAGCGCAAAAGATTATTGATAACAAGACATTTGTTATTCCTACGCCTATCACGATGGATGCTTTAGAAGACTTGTTAATGGACTTTGGTCTTATGGATGAAGAAGACGAGAGCATTATTGGTCAGACAGCTAGTGCTTAAGCTTTAATAGGGTTTAGCCCGATTGCTTTATGTATTGTAAAGTAATCGGCTTACATAATTTCTAAATTTTCAAGGGCTGTTTATCCACAGATTAGTGGTGCAGTCAAAGGAGAATAAAATGTCAAATATGACTCGTGAAGAAACTCAAGCAATGATTCAAGAAGTTCTTGAGGTTTATCCGGAAAGTGCTAGAAAAGATCGTGAAAAGCATCTTGCTGTTAATGATCAATCTGTTGAACAATCAAAAAAATGTATTACTTCAAATCGTAAATCTTTACCTGGTGTAATGACGATTCGTGGTTGTGCTTATGCTGGTTCAAAAGGTGTGGTTTGGGGACCTATTAAAGATATGATTCATATCTCTCATGGTCCGGTTGGTTGTGGTCAATACTCGCGTGCAGGTCGTCGTAACTATTATGTAGGTACAACGGGAATTAATACGTTTGGAACCATGAACTTTACGTCAGATTTCCAAGAAAAAGATATTGTATTTGGTGGTGATAAAAAACTTGCTACTATTATGACTGAAATTGAAGAATTATTTCCATTAAATAAAGGGATAAGTATTCAATCAGAATGTCCAATTGGTTTGATTGGTGATGATATTGAAGCGGTTGCTAAAAAAGCAACTAAAGACATATCTAAACCTGTAGTTCCAGTTCGTTGTGAAGGTTTCCGTGGTGTATCTCAATCCCTAGGTCACCATATTGCTAATGATGCTGTACGTGATTGGATTTTACCTAACCGTGATAACAAACCTTATGATGGTACGCCTTATGACGTAACGATTATCGGTGATTATAATATCGGTGGTGATGCTTGGTCTTCTCGTACTTTATTGGAAGAAATGGGCTTACGTGTTATTGCTCAATGGTCGGGTGATGGTACGGTTGCTGAAATGGAAAACACACCTAAGGCAAAACTAAACTTATTACATTGTTACCGTTCAATGAACTATATTTCTCGTCACATGGAAGAAAAATATGGTGTGCCTTGGATGGAATATAACTTCTTTGGTCCAACAAAGATTGCTGAGTCTTTACGAAAAATTGCGGCATTTTTTGATGAAACTATTATTGCTAACACCGAAAAAGTTATTGAGAAATATCAAGCGGAATATCAGGCTGTTATTGATAAATATAAACCACGCTTAGAAGGTAAACGTGTGATGTTATATGTGGGTGGTTTACGTCCACGTCATATTATTGGTGCATACGAAGATTTAGGTATGGAAGTTGTTGGTACAGGTTATGAATTTGCTCATAATGATGATTATGACCGTACAACTAAAGAAATGGGTAATGCCACTTTAATTTATGATGATGTCACAGGTTATGAATTTGAAGAATTTGTTAAGAAAGTTAAACCTGATTTGATTGGTTCTGGTATTAAAGAAAAATATATCTTTCAAAAAATGGGGATCCCTTTTCGTCAAATGCATTCTTGGGATTATTCTGGCCCTTATCATGGTTATGATGGTTTTGCCATCTTTGCTAGAGATATGGACATGACTTTAAATAATCCATGTTGGAATAGCGTTAAGGTACCTTGGTTAGAAGCTGAATCTGAAGACAAAGCCGTTGCAGCTGGTGCATAAAATTTGTAAAAGACCTTAGTTAGTCTTATTTTTGAAATTTAGTTTAATAAGTCAGACTAACTATAAATCCGATATTATTTATATACGGCCTG
>CAYMMQ010000180.1:0-4429 GCA_964391585.1 uncultured Ectothiorhodospiraceae bacterium | reverse complement strand
CAGAATGGAGAGCAATCATGGCACAACCAAATCTACAAGTAGTACCGAACATCATTGATGTATATGCAAATGCATACAACGAAGCAAAAGCAGAATTTAATGAAGCAAAATCAAAGATGGATAACGCCTTTCAATGCCTTATCCAAGCTGTCGGTGTTAAAGATGAAGGTACTCAATCTTTTAATACGGACAACTATAAGATCTCAACAACGGGGAAAATCAATCGTACCGTTGATGCAAAGAAAGTTGAAGAGATCGCACAGCAATTGCCAGAACCACTTTATAACCGGTTATTTAAGTTTAAACCAAGTTTAGATTTAAAAGAATACAGATACATAGAAAATAATGAACCCCAATACCACAAAATCGTTTCTCGCGCAGTAACGGCGAAACCAGCTAAACCAACCCTAAAAATCGAGGCACAATAAAATGGCTATATCACTCAACAATCTAATGCAATCTACCAGAAAGAAACATTTTTCAATGGTTTTATACGGAGTCGAAGGAATTGGAAAAACCACTATCGGTACATCAATGCCTGATCCTGTTTTTCTACAAACAGAAGATGGCATAAACGCAGATGGAATAAGTTCCTGGCATATAGGCAGCTATCAAGATGTTATTGATGCTATCTCTGTCCTTTACTCAGAAGAACATAGCTTTAAAACAGTTGTTTTGGACAGTATTACCGCTTTTGAACCATTACTACATGAGCAACTATGCGCCCAAGAAAACGCCACGTCTATTGAGAAAGTTGGCGGCGGCTTTGCAAAGTATCGCGTTGAAGCATTACCGCTTTGGGATAACGTGTTGCGCGGCTTTGATGCTTTGAAAGCCAAAAAAGGCATGAATATTTTAATTATCGGTCACAGCCAGGTTAAAGAAATTAAACCACCTGAAACCGAACCCTATTTGAAGTATGAGTTGGATTTAATCAACCCTAAAGCTTCAAATCTTCTTTATCGCTTCGCTGATATTGTCGGATTTGCTAACTATAAAGTCATGACATCATCAACTGGTGAAGGTTTAAAGAAAACAACTCGCGGACTTGGCACTGGTGAGCGCGTACTTCATCTTGAAGAACGCCCAAGCTACCACGCTAAAAACCGTTTCAATCTCCCAGCCGACTTACCGTTGGATTGGGAGCAATTACATAATGCAATCACGGAGTAAAATCTAATGGCACAACTACAATTTAATGCAACAAATATTGAACCACAATCGAGTTTTGAACCGTTACCAACGGGGGATTATCCGGTAATTATCAAAGATTCGGAAATGAAGCCAACAAAAAACGGTCTTGGCAGTTACCTGGAGTTAACGCTTGAAGTTATTGATGGTAACGCCAAAGGTCGTTTGGTTTGGGATCGTCTTAATCTTGAAAACCAAAATCATGTTGCTGTTGAAATTGCACAAAAGCAGCTATCCGCAATATGTCACGCAATTGGTAAGTTAAACATTGCAGACAGTTCAGAGCTTCATAATATCCCCTTAGTTGCGAAAGTCGCTTATCGCGAAGCAAAAGATGGATATGAGCCAAGTAATGATGTTAAGTCATATAAAGCGTATGGCAATGCAAAACAACCTGTACAGCCGCAACATTCTGCTGATGTGTCACCACAAGTTATGGCAGCACAACAACCGGCAGCACAAAACCGCCCGGCTTGGGGATAATCTGAAAGGCGGTCGAAGTTTGGCCGCCATTTAAGAGGAAAAGAAAATGGCAATACTACCAGAAAAATTAAATCCAACAATAGACGCAATAAACGCAACATGGGAACAAAATCAAGAAGATTCGAGAAGAGCGCATTTAGGCTGTTCATTAATCGGAGAAGAATGTAAGAGAAAACTTTGGTATACATTTCGTTGGGTAAAAAAGCAAAACCACAACGGGAGATTACTTCGCTTGTTCCAGTTCGGTCATGATTATGAAGCCGAACTTGTAAGGAATTTAAGAAAAGTAGGGATCACTGTTTTTGATGTTGACAGCAAAACAGGAAAACAATTCCAAGTTTCTTGGGTAGGTGGGCATTTAGGGGGATCGGCTGATGGTATAGCTGATGGCATTTTAGAAGCACCGAAAACAACGCACTTACTGGAGTTTAAAACCTCTGCTGATAAGCAATTTACAAGCCTAGTAAAAGAAGGCGTTGAAAAAAACAAACCACTACATTATGCACAAATGCAAATGTATATGCACGGTTTGGAATTAACAAGAGCCTTTTACCTGGTCATTAATAAAAACACGCATGAACTTTATTCAGAGCGCATCAAATACGATAAAGAATGTGCTCTTAATATCATTGAGAAAGGTGAGTACATTATTAACTCACAGACACCACCAGAGCGCATGACAGATAAAGCAGATTTCTATTTGTGCAAATGGTGCGATTATTCCGAACTTTGTCATTATGATGATGTTGCTGAAAAGAATTGTAGAACGTGTATTCATGCAACACCTGAAACAGATGGAAAAGCACGTTGGAGTTGTGGCTTATACCAGATTGATATACCAGTTGCAAACCAGAGGACAGGTTGTAAAGAGCATTTATTAATCCCTGATCTTATCCCTTATGCAAAGCAAATAGACGCGGGCATTGAGCAGTTAAGCGGTCAGCAATTTATTAAATACTCTTATGATGATAAGACATTTATTAATTGCTCTGCTGTAAAAGCCATTGATGATATTCCTTGCTATCAATCCCAGGAACTTGCGGTTATTGATAAAAACATGATCTGCGACACTGGCTTAAAAGCATTAAGAGATTCATTCTTAGCGGAGGTTGTAGGCTAATGTATGAATTAAGAGATTATCAACATAGTGCGCTTGATGCACTGATGAATTATTTTAATACTAACGGTGACGATCCAAACAAGCATCCGGTTATTAACGCATGTGTGGGCGCTGGTAAGTCTATTATGATTGCCGAGTTTATACGCCGTGTTATCAAACAATGGCCAGATCAGAAAATACTAATGGTTGTTCATAGTCAAGAGTTGGTACAGCAAAACTACGATAAGTTAAAAGTTGTTGCACCCGATTTGGATATAGGTGTATTTGCTGCTGGGTTAAAGCGTAGAGAACACGGACACCAGGTTACGTTTGCATCCATTCAAAGTATTCACAATAAAGCTTATACCCATATTGGTTTTAAAAACTTGATTATGATAGATGAAGCTCATGCCATTTCTAAAGCAATGGCAACCGGCACATATAGAAAGTTTTTAGCTGATATGAAAGCAATCAATCCAAAGGTGAGATACATAGGATGGACAGGAACACCGTTCAGACTTGATGGCGGCTCAATTATCAAAGGCAAAAGCCGTTTGTTTACGGATATATGCTACTCAATCACAATCAAGGAATTAACCGAATTAGGTTTTTTAGTGCCTCTATCTATTCCAAAGGTTTCAGATCAAGTAAGCACAACGGGGTTAAAGAAAGTCGCTGGTGACTTCAAAGGAAAAGAACTATCTGAATTAATGAATGAAGATAAACTCATTGAATCAGCGGTTAATCAGATTGTAAAACATGGTGAAGAACGAAAATCATGGCTTATATTTTGTGCTGGGATAGAACACGCTGAAAATGTGAGAGATAAGATTATCGAGAACGACATTTCTTGTGTCACATTAAACGGCAAAACACCCAAAGCTGAAAGAAAGCAGATATTAGAGGATTTTAAGTCGCACAAAATACAAGCGATTACAAATGTCGGCGTACTCACAACTGGCTTTGACCATCCCACTTTAGATTTGATCGCCCTACTTCGTCCAACCGCTTCACCCGGTTTGTTTATCCAAATGATCGGTCGAGGCTTGAGAACCGCTGAAAACAAGAAAGATTGTTTGTTTATGGATTTTACTGATACAACACAAGAGTTAAGTCCAATAGATGGTGTGATTGATATTCCGAACAAAGAAGACACTCAAGTTAAAAGCACTACGAAAGTTTGTCCTAAGTGTGAAGAAACCATATCAATATTATTAAGGGTTTGCGAGTTCTGCGGTTATGAATATCCAGAGCCTGAAAAACGAGAACTAAAGCATCGTGATAACTTCAATCAGTTCTCACCAACCGATCCTATTGCCATTTTTCAAGTAACAAATGTGCGTTACTCAAAACATTCAAAAATTGGTAAGACAGATTCAATGCGTGTTGATTATTACCTGGGCTTAAGAATGGTTGCCAGTGAATGGGTGTGTATTCAACACGGAGGATTTGCAAGAGGTTGCGCATTAAACTGGTGGTGCAAAAGAACATTACAGCCTTTTCCACCCACTGTTGATGAAGCTTTGGAGTTATCAGAGTTTTTGAAAAAACCAGATATGGTTAAGTTGAGAAAAGAAAACGGCTTTAAACAAGTGATCGGACATCATTTTAAAGAAGCAGCATAAAAGGAGAACTTAAAATGTGCCACTTAACAAG
>CAYMMQ010000179.1:0-4443 GCA_964391585.1 uncultured Ectothiorhodospiraceae bacterium | reverse complement strand
TAGCATTTGCTATCACTGAAGAAGCAATCGAAGATAACCTATACGACAGACTTGCAGCGAGATACACAAGAGCTCTTGCAAGATCAATGTCTAATACGAAGCAAGTAAAAGCAGCTAACGTTCTTAACCAAGCTCAATTTACTTCTGTAAAAGGTGGAGACGGTGTTCCGTTAATTTCGGACGCTCACCCATTAGCTACAGGTGGTACATTTAGTAACGTGTTATCAACTGCATCTGACTTAAACGAAACTTCATTAGAACAGTCGTTAATTGACATCGCAGCATTTGTTGACGAAAGAGGATTAAGAATCGCATTAAGTGGTGTGAAAATGATAATTCCAAAAGAATTACAATTCACAGCAGAAAGATTAATGAGATCGCCTCAAAGAGTCGGCACAGCTGATAACGATATCAACGCAATTGTCAGCATGGGAATGATCCCTCAAGGATACAGTGTTAATAACTTTTTAACTGACACTGACGCATTCTTCTTACTGACTGATGTTCCTAACGGGTTTAAACACTTTGTTAGAGCACCAATCAAAACTGCGATTGAAGGTGACTTTGATACTGGTAACGTAAGATTTAAAGCTAGAGAAAGATACTCTTTTGGATTTTCTGATCCAAGATGTGTATTTGGTAACGGTAAATTACCTACTAGCTAATAATTAGTACCAATATTACTTAAAAGGGGCGGTGTTCACATCGCCCCTTTTTTTATGTATAATAAAAAGACCTAGAAATTAATATTATGTAGACTGACTAGGCAGACGGTATAGAGACTACATAATCAAAGCTATACAAGGAGGATTTTATGGCTAATACTACTTTTTTATCTAACGTTAGATCTAACGGTGGTGATAACAAAAGAGAAACTTACGCAGGTTCAGTTTGTTTACAGGCACAATTTTATTTTTTGCCAACAGCAGATCAAGGAACTGACGTTCAAGTTTCAGCAACGGACACAAGAAAAGTTGTTCTTCCACTAAACGCAGTTGTTACTGGAATTACTTTTAACGGTGACGCTACAGGCGGTGCAACACCTACAATTGACATGGGTTATACTGACTTTGATGGTGGAACTAACTTCGTAAATGTTGATGGTTTACTTAACGAAGCAGACGCAGACGCAGGTACAGTTGTAACTGTGTGGGGAGGCGACTCTACTGCGGGTGTTGACTTAGGAAACGTAGACCTTCCAGCAACTGAAAGAATTAAAATAGTTGGTGGAAAAGGTGCATCAGCAGCAGCTGGTGGAACTATTACTGGAATCTTACATTATTATGTAAAAGATGACGGTAAAGAGTCTAACTAATATTAAAATTGGTGCTCCTTCGGGAGCACCTTAACAGGAGAATTACATGGCATTTAAAAATGACATACAAGCAACAAGATTTACAGCAGCTTCTACAACAGCGGTGATAGCACCTGCTGTGAGATTAAGAGGTTTAATTGTATCTTCATCTGGAGGAGGCACTGGCTCAGTTGTTTTAACTACTACTACAAAGACTGGAACTGAGTTATTAAACTTAGATATTCCTACTGGAGATGTAATTAACTTTTCATTTCCTGAAGACGGAATTGTTTTTCCAAAGGGTGTGTTTTGTTCTACTCTTACAAGTGTTGCATCAGTTGTTTTATTGACTGATAAATACTCTGGACCAGAGTTGACATCTAATAACCCAGGATAATAAACTATATTAACAGGAGGTAGATATGGAAGAATTAAAAAATAAAGCAATTGCTTTAGTAAAATATCATGCACATCATATTGGTATTTTTGCAGCTGGTTTAATCATTGGTGCAATAATTTTCTAATTTATGCCCTATGGATCTAGCAGCTTTACTCAAAAAAAACATAGTGATGGTACCGGTGGTAGCATCAGTATTAGTGGGAACATTTACAGGTGTTAAGTATATTGTAAACTTAACAGACACTATAAATGCAAATGCAGAACAAATAGAAAAAATCAAAACTGTCAACATCGTAAATATTGAAAGAGATATGGCTGTCCTTACGGATGGAGTAAATACTATCATTGCAAAATTAGAACGAGCAGAGGGTACTTGGGAAATGGCAGAAAATTTATATGAAGTGTTGGCCGATAGAGTGAGGCAAATGGAATATGATATCAAGGACCTTAATCGTGAAATTAATTATTAGCTTTCTTTTTATTTGGGTACTAAGCACGTTTACAGCTGAAGCTAGAAACGAATATCTTAACGATGGAAATACTAGATGTGGAGAAGTAGATGTATCTGTATCTAATCGGGATTATGAATATGATAATTATGACCGAAGTTGGAACGAAAGCAATTCTCAAGAAGTAAGATTAACCTTTAGAAAATATTTAGGCACCGACTGTAAAACTTCAAAAGAAAACGCAGCCATTAAACAACAATTAGAATTAATGAAAATGTGCAATAAGGTTAATAAAAACCCTAGTCTTGCACGAAATGAAAACTTTGCATTATTAGTATCTAAATGCAGAGGCGTAGTTCCCCAAGTTGATGAGATAGAAAATATGCCTAAAGGCAGTCTTTGGGATGAATTAAAAGAGGATTATGTTAAAGAAAATCCAGATTCTAAGACTATGGACAACAAGGCATTGAAACAACCTCCAGAAGATTTTATACTGCCTTTACCAAAACCAAAATTAGATGAATAAAAAACCTTTAAATATATCTGAAGAAGCAGCTGTACAGATGCCGATGAAGACGGTTGCTAGCTTGATTTTGCTCGTTGCAGCTGGCGTGTTCGCATACACCGAGTTGACGGCAAGGCTAGTTTCGTTAGAGACTTCACGTGAGCTTTTCGAGGCTGACCTGCTCAAAAAATCTGAGCAATTACCGACCGATCAGGAACAATACATGCTCCTGGAGGCAGTTTTTTCTGACGTAGAGAAGTTGCAAAAAAATCAGGAACAAAACATGACAAACAAAGTTAATATAGAATTTACTCAAAAACAATTAGAAAAATTATTAGCTGATGTGGAGAAACTTAAAGACAAAGTTAGACAAAACGGGGGTCATGAATGAATGAAGTAACAGAAGTTGTAATAGCTTTACTTATGCTGGTTAATGGAGAGATGAAAGAAGCACGTATACAGACTGGATATGCAGAATGTATAAAAGGCGCACGTATAGCTAAACGTGGTTTAAAAATTGATAGTAATATCAAATATTCTTGCATAAAATGTGAGGCAATATTAGAGGATAATATTGACGGTAGTAAAAGTATAAAAAAACTGATAATAAAATAATGCATGAATATTTTATCACTTCATCTGGGTCATGATGGTAGTGTCACTATTATTGAAGGAAACGAAGTTGTAATACATCATCAATTAGATAGGTTCAATAAATTCAAACACGAGTTTATGCCATCTTTTGATTTGCTACAAAAAATCAAAGATCTCAATATAAAGTTCGATAAAGTTGTAATAACTTCTATGGGTACGATGTCCTTTCCTATTCATTACTTTATACAAAAATTTTATAATATAAAAACTGAAGACATCATAGAGTTTTGGCAAAGTGATCATCACTATTTTCATGCAAAATGTGCTCAATTTATTTTTAATAATCCTACAAATTGTTTTTATTATGTATCAGACGGTGAAGGTGCTGAACATTCTATGACACATGAATCAAAATTTATAAACCATAAAAAAGTTTGTGAATCAGAAAGTATTTACGATCAGAATTTACAAAACTATTATAAATTTTACACTACATTTGAATCACTTAATATTGAAACAGATAAAATTAGTATTCATCCTAGTTTGTCTAATGGAAAAGCATACCAAAGAATGACGTATGAGTTAGGCCTAGAAGAGTTTGAAGAAGGTAAAGCTATGGCTCTATCTTCTTATGGAAAATATAATCAACAAATTTTTGATTCATTACTTTATAGAAATAAATGGAATACAAATATTTTAGGTAAAGTGTCTGGTAAATTTGATAATGCTAATAAATATAACAGATTTTTACTTTCACCCATTGTAAATCATCTAGATAAAAAATCTACATCACTAGATTTTGTACATACTTTTCAAAAAACTTTTGAACATATGCAAAAAAAGAATTTACAAAAGATTAAAGCACCTTATGAAAAATTAATTCTGTCAGGAGGTTGCACACAAAATATTTTAGCAAACACAGAAATGAAAAATCACTTAAATTGTGAAGTTTTAGCTGATCCTTTTAACGGAGATTTTGGTATCTCTTTAGGTTGTGCTTTACATATAGCACAAACGAAGGTTAATCCTTTGAAACATATTTGTTCTGGCTTTGAGATAGAAAAAAATTTAGGAATTTTTAGTGAATTTAAAATTAAAAAAAATATTTTCCCACATAATGTAGCAAAAATTTTACAAAATGAACCTGTTGCTATTTTTTCTGGCAAAAGTGAGCAAGGTCAAAGAGGATTAGGCTTTAGAT
>CAYMMQ010000178.1:0-4540 GCA_964391585.1 uncultured Ectothiorhodospiraceae bacterium | reverse complement strand
TGAATATTCTGTAAGTTTTGTACTTTACTCTGGTTTAGAACACTTTCATAATCTTTTTCCACTATATTGAAGCAATTTTTTTTAATTTTAATCTCGATGCGTTCTTAATTCTGTGTATCACCTTGTTTTTTTGTTTACAACAATCAGCAAACGCTATTACACAAGCCGATGCCATTACGTTAATTCAACAAGGGCAATTCTCTGTTGTAGGCACTGATAGCGGTAGTATCAATAGTATAAATAATATAGGTGCAAATGATTTTACTGGTGTCCTAGCTGGAGTTACAGCTGAAGTTATTGCTGTTAATGATGAAATAAGTTTAACTTCATTGGATCCTAGTGTCGGTGGAAATGTTCTAACTAATGATAGTATATCGCAAGGTACAAATATAACAGGGGTAACGACATTAAATGCATTTTTAGTTAGCAGTAATGGTACTTTAGATAAAGATGCTGGTAATTATGGGGCTTTAAAGTTTGATTCAACCGGTGCTTATACCTATTTGCTTTATTCCAGTTCACCTGTGGTTCAAAATTTATCTGAAGGTGAGACTTTAGAAGATGTTTTTATATATGAAAGTTATGTTCCAGGACTTATATCTTCAACAGCAACATTGACTATTAGAATTGTTGGAAGTAATAATCAAACTCAGTTTACGGCTCGTAATGATGTTAACACCATCACTAAAAATGCTGGTGGTGGCACTAATGGTAGTACTATAGTAAGTGGCAATGTTTCAAACAATGATGTTGGTGGGGTTAGCAGTTACCTGATTGATGCTACTGACAGCACAACGCAACGAGGTTCCTTGATTTCTGAATTTGGCTCATTAACCTTAGATACTACCGGTGCATATACTTATACCTTATTCAATGATGTGGAAAAAATAAGGGCGCTAAACTTCCAAGAGTCATTAACCGATACCTTTAACTATCAGATCGTCAGTGCTTTGGGTAATGTGGCTCAAGCGACATTAACCATCACAATTTTAGGTGCGCCTGGTGAGGTTGCTGGAAGTATCGAAGTTGAATCGAATGATACCTCATCCTTAGCGACAATTATTAACTCAACCGTTGCTGTTAATGAACCTCATTATTTAAAAGGGCACTTAACTAGCTCGAGTGATAGGGATTGGTATTATATTCAAAGCTTGGGTAATAATGAGATTATCCATTTAGATTTGTGTCCTCCTGCTTCTAGCTGTTATAAAGAAAATGCTTGGGTAATGTATGTTTTTGACAAATCCTTATTAACCAGTAGCCAAGAAAATTCTCAAACTACTTTAGTCACAACGGGAGATAAAACAGGAACTGTTTATGCTCAGGGACAATCCAGCCACATGTACTTAAATTATGAGTATGGAAATTATGATGCTAGCTTAATTGGCATTATTGATCCCTGCTTTGGTGATAGAAGTAGCCTAGATGTTGGTGTGAGCGGTATAGGAAAAGAATATTATGTGGTGATTTCATCGCCGTTAAGAAGAACAAATGCTCCTTCTGATACAGCGCCGTGTGGTTCAGGTTTAGTGACTCTAGAAGAGCCTGGCCCAACTTTTACATATAATACTGGTGAAGTTGATGCAACAACAGGGGCGCCAGTGACTGCAGAGGAGGCTTCAACACGTCAATTTATTGCTGTTGAACCAAATTCAGAAGATCAGTATACATTCTCAGTCATTAGAACAGGAATTAACCCCGTCCGTTCACTTTCGGTTGATTCTGCTCGTTTTGACAAACAAACTCGAACTTTATCGATTCCTAAAATTCGCGTTAATGAAGATTTGTATAGTGCAAGCATTACTGAAACAGCTACTAAGCGAAATACAGGAGCTGATACCTCAGCTAAATTTGATATCAGTAAGCTTGAAAAAATTGATTCATATTCACTAGACTCAGGTGTTGCACAATTTGATCCTAATAATAATATTGTTCGAGTGCCTAAGTATTTAGATGAAGATACCAATGAAATTTACTCCTTAATTTTGTTATATCATCCTGGAGATGAAAGCACAAATCATTGGTTAGAATTTATTTATGCTGATAAAGTTAACTAATTAGTTTTAGACTTTGTAGCTCTGATGCTAATACTGCATGAATAAGCATTTTAAATGCGAAACTTCCTTACTTTAAAAATCCCCCTCAATCCCCATTTTCAAAGGGGGAAGTATTGAGTATCTCAAATGTTGCCCCCCTAGTTAACCCAATGAGGGAAGTATTGAGTATCTCTAAAGCTATCCCCCTCTTTGGCAAAGAGGGGTTAGGGGAGATTTATCTTTTCCAAGATAAAAGGTATGCATAATGATTAATCCAGTATTGCCAAGCAATCAGCTGATTTTTTGTTATGGTCAAGCCGCATGACGCTTGATAAATCACTTTTAAAAGAAAAGCTGCTTCAATATCAGCGTTTGGGCAGTTTGATTGTTGCTCACATACAACATAAAGGGCTTGGGGCTTTTTTAAGTGGTGTTGTCAAGCGTTTAAAATCTGGTCAAAGCAAACATCTATTAATGACCCTAAATAAACTCCATAAATTAGCTGATTATGTTGATTATGAAGACTGGGTGAAAAAATATGATACCCTGAGTCAAGAGCAGCTTCAAAAAATGACTCAACAAATTAGTCGATTTGAGCATAATCCTGTAATTTCTATTATTATGCCAGTTTATAATCCCCCGATTGATTTGTTGAAACAAGCGATAAACTCTATCAAAAAGCAATGTTATAGCAATTGGGAATTATGTATTGCTGACGATGCCTCAACAGATCCGCAAGTTCAAAAAATATTAGAACAGTTTCAAAATGTCGATCCGCGAATAAAAGTAAGCTACCGTAAAGAAAATGGTCATATTTCAGCCTCATCCAATTCAGCATTAAAACTGGTAACAGGGGAATTTGTCGCCTTGTTAGATAATGATGATTTATTACCCCAAGATGCATTATTTTGGGTAGCTAAAGCCATTAATGAAAACCCCAATGTGAAAATGATTTATTCTGATGAAGATAAGATCAATATAAATGGGCAACGCTATGGGGCATACTTTAAGCCAGACTGGAACCATAGTCTTTTTTTATCACAAAATATGTTTAGCCATTTAGGAGTGTTTAATTCTCAATTATTGCGATCTATTGGTGGATTCCGCCTTGGATATGAAGGTTCACAAGATTACGATCTGGCCTTAAGATGTTTGCAATATGTCAGTTCAGAGCAAATTATCCATATTCCTAAAGTGCTTTATCATTGGCGAGCAATCCCAGGGAGTACCGCTATTGCCAATGAAGAAAAGCCTTATGCAAAAATAGCGGGTGAACGTTCAATTAAAGATTATTTGTCCAGTATAAATATCGATGCAAAGGTTGAAGCTACTGTAGAAGGTTATCGTATTAGATATTCTTTGCCTGCAATACCTGCATTGGTTTCAATTTTTATCATAGTAAAAAATAGTAATGAAGTTATTAATGAATGTGTTGATAATTTAATTAAACAAACGACTTATAGTAATTATGAAATTATTATTATGCTTAAAGAGGATAATCTAAGTTTTACCTTAGACAAGGATAATCCTGATACACAATTAAAAATAATAACTGTTGATGCGGACAAAAATGAAGCCAGCTTATATAATGAAGCTGTTAAACAATCAAATGGAGAAATGTTACTATTTCTTTGTGATGATTTAATTCAATTTTCAGAAAACTGGCTGGAAGAAATGCTTTCTTTATTTGTCTTTAAGAATGTGGGAGCTGTTGGAGCTAAGTTGCTTTTTTCCAATGAAAAAATTCATCACGCAGGTGTAATCTTAGGATTAACAGGCATTGCTGGCTATATTCATCATAATTTAGCTGTTGATCACGTGGGTTATTGTGGTAGGGCAAAATTAACTCAAGAATTTTCAGCTTTGTCAGGTGATTGCTTATTAGTTAAAAAATCTTGTTTTGAACAAGTGGGGGGCTTTGAAGCGGACCAATTAGCCTCAAATTTCACGATTTGGATTTTTGTTTAAAGCTACAACAAGCAGGATATAAAAATATTTGGACACCTTATGCCAAGCTTTGGCATGATGCTAGTGTACAACTTGAAAGTAAATATTATTATAATAGCCACAGTTCATTTGCAGCTGATGTTGCCTATATGAAACAACATTGGGGTGAAGTAATTAAACAAGATCCTGCTTATAATCCCAATTTGACTTTAAGTTTTACGGATATGTCTATGGCTATACCAAAGAATAGAGCCATTATCATTGAAGCCACAGGTTCATTGTCATCGTAAAATGTTTCAGTCATGTATTATTCATACACTCCATTAGCATTTTACTTGACAGCTTCCCTGTAACTCCAAGCATAACAGCTCTATAGATTGTGTTTGAAATCTATACTATTAGGAAAAAACAATGTTAGCAGAAGAAAAAGATTTAATCCCCTTTGAAACCTCTGATTTGCCCACGGGTAAATGGTTAGTTTTTGCACCTCATGCTGATGATGAAACCTTTGGTATGGGCGGAAGTTTGTTGCTTGCAAAAAGGCAGGGGATTGAAGT
>CAYMMQ010000177.1:0-4544 GCA_964391585.1 uncultured Ectothiorhodospiraceae bacterium | reverse complement strand
AATGTAACTACTATGGTTATGGCTGTGGCGGTGGTAATGCTTGGGGAGCCACAAATTATTTCACAAGAAAAGGCAGCGTTTCAGAGAGTTGCGATCCTTACAATGCTTGGGATACCGGAAACTGCAATACCGCCTGTACCAGAGTAAAACAAATAACGGATTGGAGAATCTTGCCTAACGATATAGCTTCTATTAAATCAGCTGTTTATCAATACGGCCCATGCTATACCACAATGTTCTCCTCTTTCCCTGGATTTTCATCATATGACGGTTCATACTGCATGTATTATGAGGCAACTGAGGCTCCCAATCATGCTGTGCTGATAGTTGGCTGGGATGACAGCATAGTGCATGCGGGCGGCACAGGGGCTTGGATCTGTAAGAACAGCTGGGGAACAAGTTGGGGTGAAAATGGATATTTCTATATTGCATATGGTTCGGCCAGAATAGGCGAGGGCTCATGTTATTATCAGTCATATAAGCAATATGATTACTTGAATACTCTTTATCATTATGATGAAGCCGGCTGGCGCTGGAATTGGGGGGATGATAACAAGAAAACTTCAAATAAGGATAGATATATTATGCCTACTGTTAAAGATTCGTTTATTAAATACTTGAAAACAAAATCAAAAGCAAATAGTGGTAAACCAACATCATATGCCAAGGCAATGTAAATTCTTGAAGTAGTTTTATTTAAAGAGCCTTTATTAAATGCAATTTCTATCTGGTCATTTATCAACAATGACAATATTAATGATATTTATAATTTTGTTATTAAGCAACAAAAAGATCCAAATGGTATTTTTAAAGATGTAACTGATAAATCTTATTGGAAAGATGGTTACTGTTCTGCTGCATTAAAAGAATATAGTGAATTTATATCTAATCAACAAAAAAATGATAAATATACTAAATCACATACAAGCAGTACCTCAAAACCAATCAATAAATTTAATATTATTGAGTTTATTTCTTCTTTGAACTCTTCCAACCTTTTATTACCCAAAACACTTCCATATAGATTTGTCTCAGCACTACAAACAAAACCATTCATTATTCTCACTGGGCTCGCTGGCTCTGGAAAAACAAAATTAGCAGAAGCTTTTTCATTGTGGATTTCAGAGTCATCAGATCAACACTGCATGGTATCTGTTGGAGCAGATTGGACTAATCGTGAGCCACTTCTGGGTTATCCAAATGCACTGGAACCTGATCAATATGTCAAACCAGATTGTGGAGCACTGGATTTAATATTACGAGCTGAAAAAGATCAGCAACGGCCTTACTTTTTGATTCTTGATGAAATGAATATGTCTCATGTTGAAAGGTATTTTGCAGATTTTTTATCTGCTATGGAATCAACTGATAGCTCTATATCTCTGCACTCTGGAAGTGAAGACTGGAATAAGGATGATAGCATATCAGTACCTCCAACAATAAAACTTCCAAAAAATCTTTTTATTATTGGAACAGTTAATATTGATGAAACCACTTATATGTTTAGCCCCAAGGTACTTGATAGGGCTAATGTGATTGAGTTTCGTGTTAACCACGATGAAATGAATAATTATTTTCAGCAACCTAAACCTATTGATATGGACTCACTTAGTGGGGCAGGTGCATCGATGAGTACAGATTTTGTTATCAAAGCAAAAGACAACTGTATAATAAAAGAAGATCTTGGCAATTCATTGATGCCTTTTTTTGATAATCTTCAAAAAGCAGGAGCTGAATTTGGTTATCGTACTGCTTCTGAGATAAGCCGCTTTGTTACAATTTGTACAGCGCTTGCGGGGGATAAAATGGCTGAAAACCAAGTTATTGATGCCGCTATTATGCAGAAATTGTTACCTAAAGTTCACGGTTCAAGAAATAAGATTGAGAAAATTTTAAAAATACTTGGACAGTTATGTCTTAAGGCTGATCAAGAAGATAAAATAAAAGATATAAATAAAGTTTTCGATGATGGTATTGATAAAGATTTAATTAATTATGAAATATCATATGAAAAATTAAAGCGAATGCATCAACGAGTTCTATCTGACGGTTTTACAAGTTTTGCAGAGGCATAACAGGTGTACAATGGATCTAGCAGAGATAAGGTAGAAATCCCTTTAGATTCTGATAAGCTTTTTACTATTTATGCCGAAATAGATACTCACTCAAATACCCTGCTTGAAATATCCGACGATATAGCCCTTGAACAAGGTGAAGAAAGAGTTCAACTTTTGGAAGGATGTTCTTATGAATATGTCCTGCCTGAAAATTATTGGTTGGAACAGTTATCAGGACTCACTCATCCCTCCAAAGTACGTATAAACAATGGCAGAATTACACCTGGTATTTATGTTGGCCGATTAGCATTCAATATTTTTAATAATGATGGCGCAACTATTTCTGTTGCTGTTGAGGTACGTTCCACAAAAGCAGATTATAGAACTGAATATCGTCATATGCTTGAGGATATTACTGCTGAATGTACAGAGTTACTTATGTTGCATTCATCACCAGTTACACAAAGTGTTAGAGTTAATTATGAAGGTGAATCCCAAACCCTTTATCAGCGTTTTGCCTTTGTAAAATCAATTGTAGATTCTAATGAATTCAGAAATGCCGTTCACCGTGTTATTTCAATGCCCGTTACTTCATGGTCTCATAAGATAGAAGAAACTGATATTCGCCGTTCCCGCCGTATTAGCTCTAAACAAGTGCGTCAAATTTCATCCAGAAGTGATCGTGTAAGACTTCCTTCAAATCATTATTTATCCCTGAAAATGGACTCTATTCCTTCTCGGATTACAAATAAAATAAAAATTGATACTGTTGATACTCCTGAAAATAGACTCGTTAAATATGTTCTTAAAGAGTTTGAACGTTTTTGTGGCTTTGTTGCACGACATGTGGAAGAAAAATATCCCGAGCACTCAAAACGACCTTATATATATAATGAAGCAAGAGATCTTGAAGATCGTTTTTCGGAATATTTAAACTATTCAATGTTTCATGATATTAGTACACCCGCTTCTCTGGCAATAAATAGTCCTATCCTTCAAAGAAAAGAAGGATATCGAGAAGTACTTAGAGTTTGGTTGATGTATGATTTAGCGGCTAAGTTAATATGGAATGGCATGGATAATGATGCCTACCAAGTTGGAAAAAGAGATGTTGCCACATTATATGAATATTGGTTATTTTTTAAACTACTCCGTTTGATTGAAGAAATATTTGAAATTGATCCAAAAGAAACCAGTGAATTAATTAAACCGACTAACGATGGGCTTGGTTTACAATTATTAGCAGGTAAACACACAGCAATTAAAGGCATATATCATTACAAAGGACGTGATCTTTGTATCAAATTTAACTATAACAGAACCTTTAGCCACAAAGCTTACCCGAGTTCAGGTAGTTGGGCTCAACAAATGAGACCTGACTATACCCTTTCTTTATGGCCTAAGGCTTTTAGTGAAAATAAGGCGGAAGAACAAGAAATTATTGTACATATTCACTTTGATGCCAAATATAAAGTACAAGACTTAAAATATTTAATTGATGAGAATGTTGAATTATTATTGCCTGATGATATTGATAATTTATCACAGAATGAACAAGAACAACTTTATAAAAAAATAAATGAAGAAAAACAGGAACAAAAAGAAGGCAATTATAAAAGAGCTGATTTACTAAAAATGCATGCTTATAAAGATGCAATTCGAAGAACAGCTGGAGCTTATATTCTATACCCTGGGACTAAGCAATATCATAAAAAAGGTTTTCATGAAGTTGTTCCAGGATTAGGTGCTTTTCCTGTTTCTCCTTCAAATGATGGGCAAGGATTAAGTGAGGTTAAATCATTTATTTTTGATGTATTAGAGCATTACACAGATAGAGCTTCCAGACGTGAAGAGCTTTCATTTCATACGTATGAAATAAATAAGAATAAGTCTGATCGCTATAGTGTTCATGAAGCAATGCCTGAATTATATAATGGTTTCCGTTTTAAACCACCTCAGGATATAACGGTACTAGTAGGATATTATAATAATACCCAATATTCATGGATCACAGAAAAACACCTTTATAATATTAGGATAGATAAAAAAGGTGGGTTAGAGAAATATAGTTCTGCTGAGTTAGAAGCTAGTTATCTCCTTCTACATGGTAAGGGTGAATTAATTACTGATAAACTTTGGAAAATTACCAGCAAGCAAGCTATTTTAATGAGCAAGAAAGAGTTACTACAAAGAGGTTATCCAACCAATCCATCTAAAGAATATTATTTTGTTTATGAAATAGAGCAAATTACTAACTCAGATTTTATAAATCAAAAATGGGATATTCGAAAATTAAATGGTTATTTGGGTGGTCATGCTTCTGGTAATCCTTTTGCAGTGTCTATTCAAGAATTGCTCAACACTAAAATACCGCAGTAAAAAGGTAGTTAAGAATTAAGTATTAATGCATGATTTGACTACAAGCTGTAATTCTTAACCTGACTTTTAACCGATTTTGTTTTCACTAATGCCTTTTTAACAACGCCG
>CAYMMQ010000176.1:0-4580 GCA_964391585.1 uncultured Ectothiorhodospiraceae bacterium | reverse complement strand
TGACTAAAATTATTGTTGACTTCAATAAATTAGAGTTAGTAGTATTTCTTGCTGGTATACATAAATTGTTGAAGAATGCGCCAACTGTTGATGACTCTGAGTTTTATGTTAATTTGATTAAACGATTACAAAGTACTGTTGATAAAATGCCTGACGAAGAAAAGGAGCAACATGGCAAAATTTGATTATGTGTGTATTGACGTAGAGACCACTGGGTTGAACCATGTAAACGACGAGATTGTAGAAATCACGGCTGTTGAGTTTAACTTGAGCGGAGCAACGGGAAAGATTATAACCCAGCTTTGTAAACCAATGCTCGGTATGATACCGCCCGAAATTACAAAAATAAATAATATAACCTGGGAAATGGTTAAGGATAAGCCATACTATCTTAAAGACGGCGTGCAGACAGACATAGCAAAGTTTATCGGCAGGCGCATTGCAGTTGGACACAATATCATAGGCTTTGATATTAAGTTTATGAAAATTAATGTCAGGAAGATGGAAGACACCTTATTAATGTGCAGGAAGCGATGGAGGGGCGGTAATAAATTAAAAACAGCATGTCTTAAGATTGGCATCAAATGGGATGATAAACAGGCTCACAGATCAGAGTATGATGTTTTGAAAGATATAGAGCTTTTTGTAAAGCTAAAAGAGCTTGATGAGAAAGACAAAGAGAAGGTCGAGGTTGCGCCACTGTTTGCACAGATGGAAAATCGTAATGTGGAGAAGTCGCCTGGAAAGATAGGTATCATACCCACAGAGAACGATAAGAACATATTTGCAACTCAGGCGTATTCTTTTTCAAGAGTCAGCCTGTTCAACCAGTGCAGGTTCAAATGGTATATGACATATATCAAGAAAGTGAAACAGCCTGATGTAAGCTATCTTGTTACCGGAAAGGTCTGTCACAGGGTTGCTGAGTGGGCTGGAGAATGGTGCTATCGTGAGCTGATATCAAATAAATTGGTAGCATATGCGAGAATTAAAAATCTCGAACTGTTTCCTGAACTTTCCAAAGATGTCGCCGACGACTTCGGGATTCAGCAGGACAAGGTCACATTTCACGATGTTGGGAAATATTTATACAAATACCAGGCGAAGATTGGTGACTGGTTTAAAGGGTTAGATGGTCTTGCCTCATTAATATTCGAATTGGATAAAATTGTTCCTGAAGACCAGTATGAAAATCCGTCAATGCCTGATTTACAATCGTATAACGAAATTGTGAATAAGGCGATGGCAAGTGCACAGTGCACAGACCCTGACATCATCAGAGATATACGCTACATCATGAACAGGTTTTATGAGAATAAAGACTTCTCGTTAGTTCCGGGCGACGTTATACTTACTGAAAAGCGCCTGGCATTTGATAAGAACTGGAAACTGCTGAAGGACTTCTTTTCCAACAAAGCGTTCTTCAGAGGTGTAATTGACGTTCTCGGATACCTTAAAGACTGCGTTGTAATCACTGATTATAAAACATCCAGGAAGATGATGACGGTCGAGCAATTAAGAGAAGACATCCAGATGAAATTGTACGTTCTGTTGGTATATTATTTTATGCCAAAAGAAAGTTATAACCGGATTATTGTCCGTATAGAATTCATCAGATTCAGCAAATCGATTGAGTATGAAATAACCGATGTAAAAGCTGTTGCTGATGAAGCTGTGGCATGGATTAATGATTCAATACAGCTGATTGAAGCTGAGATGTTAAAAACAGAAGGTGACGCTTTCGAGCCACAGCGCAACGAGTTTTGTCACGCATGCTTCCTTGGAGAGGAAGGGCAATGTCCGTTATTTGACAAGAGGTTTATAAATAACATCAATGATGTTGAGCGCTTTGTCGTAACGGATATAGAAGACTGCCAAACAGCCTGGAAACGGGTTGAGGCGAATAAAGCTGAAAATAAGCGGCTTACCAACCAATGTAAAGTTTTTATCAACGGGTGTACCGATGCTGTTAAAATCGACACGCACGCAACTCTTGATTATTATGTAAAAGAGCACCGTGAGTTCTATTCGTTAAAAACTATGCAAATGTTACTCAGGAAAGGTATTGCGGTAGAGGACCTGGTCAAATATGTTACAATAAGCCAGGATAGCCTCAAAAAACTTCTTGAAAGAAAAAAGGTTGAATTAAGCCAGGAAGAAATAGATTCTATATCGAAAATAAAGACAAAATCAAAATTTGAAGCCTTCACAGAAAAAGAAGCGAAGAATAGCGGTTATATAAATGCATAGCCCATTTTGATGAGACTCTCCCCGAGATGTTTCATCTTAACGGGAGCTGTGTATGTATAATATTGTTGTCATCGTCGCATTGAGTATCATGAGGGAATCAGTACGACAAGCTATTAAAATTACATTAATTAAAGGAACTGAAAAAATAATCAGATTGTTGGGACGGCAGGGGCGCAGAAGATAGCGCCCCAGCCTTTTTTCAAAGGTAACTCTATGAACAAGGCAACTATTAAGAGGCGATTTTTTATTATTAAAGACACTGAAATTATCAGCCGCCTTGTCGAAGAGAATGTGCAGTATGTGCATTTCTTCCTCGTAAACGATACTGGTGGCGCAAGTTTGATGGCAAAACCGCCTGAAGATAATGAATTAACATTAGGAAAAAACTACAAAAGAGTATCGATTAATGCAGACAAGGCGTCATTTAGTGTGCCAAAGCATCTGTTATCACATATTGGTAGCAAGGTGTGGTATTACGTCGAAAGGCTCAATCCTGAGCCAGGAGAGCTTTTTAGAATCAAACCTGCTGACTTTAGTTTAAGCCCACAGGGAAGCAATCTAAAAGACCAGTTAAACCCGTACTTTGCTAAAAATTACCTGGTGATACCTCACCATTATCTGAATAAATATATCAACCATACTATAGTAAAATTACAGGTATCTTTTGACAGGACCGTTCCCGAAGCGCTGTCACATAATTATATCTTTGCGTTTCTTTCTGACATGAGGTTCCTGGGTCGCAAGCAATTTTACTTTCTGGAAAAGCGTCGTACCAATCTTCGAACCAAGAAATTAACTAAATTTATTGAATTTTTAAAAGCAAATAATAAAAATATTCACAACTATCAATATTTACAAACTCTGCCGTTAAGAAGCTGCCTATACGGACTAATCGTATTTAAGGAGGTGACAGAGAATGGATAACAATGATAGCGCCAAAGGTGCCGAGCAGCTGTATATTGAATATGCTGAAGCTTTAAGTGGTGTAAGTTCACTTGAAAAGGATTTACATAATAAAAAACGAATGCTCGAAGAGATTAAAAAGAATTTGTCTGCACCAGATTGTGATGGTGGATTTGGCACAGAGGTTTCTGCCCACGCATTCAGACAAATTGCCGAACGTTTTGAGGAACTTGCATTAGAAAATGCAATAATACATACCGACGTGTTCAAACCAGACTCGCCTCAAGAATCGCTACTTTTGGCATCTAATTTGAAATCATTTATTATAACACTGCTCGCCAGTGCGAGAATAAAAGGCCAGTTTAAAAAAGGAGAAGCTGCAAATGGCGGCAAAGAGTTTCGATTTACAGTAGATATTAACAGCTGGAGCGGCGACAAGACACTTCAGTTTGTAGGAATTGTCCAGAATAATGTTATTAAAACCGGATTCTTTAATTGGGTATAGGAGCGTATATGCTAATTGAGATTCTTGACGAAAACCACTTTGTTATCGGATGCGATGACAGGAGGTTATTGGAAGTTATGAAAGAGCATATGGGCGGGAGAAAGATTTTTAAGCAGAATAAAATCTCTATCCCGCTCAGATCCGGCACTAAGATATACCGGTTTCAGAAATACGGTATACGATGGGGAAATGGTGCTAAAGAGCTGGTACAACAGATAGTATCCAACACTATTAAACGCAGAGACATTATCACGAAGATTAAAAAACAGTATGGTAATGTTGTCAAATTTGAATATGATTGCCAGGGCATCTACCCACCTTTAGAGCATCAGAAGATTATGTATAATTGTATCGCATATCCAGACGTCAGCTCTATTATGGCTGATTGCGGAACGTGTAAAACAGGACCGTATCTGTGGGCTATCGATGAAAGAATCAAGCGTGGGCATATTAAGAAGGCTCTGGTGATTACAATGTCAGACCTTAAAAAGAACGTGCTTGAAGAGATGCAGAAGCAGGTCCCTCATTTGAAAGGGGTCGTATTAAAAGGTAAGGCGCAAGCCGATAAGGTGATAAATAAAACATATAAAGTGCAGGCGAAGAACCAAGATTATGATATATACATTGGTAATTATGAGCAGATGTTCAGCGTCGCCTCCATAACACCTGATGATTATTTTGGCATGGTAGTTCTTGACGAGGCGCATAGAATTGGTTCGCCAGGATCAAGACAGACCAAAGAGATTGTTAAAAAGTTTGAATTTTGTAAATACAAACACGTCCTATCAGGTACACTGACATCAAACAACCTGATGTCATTCTATATGCCTTTCAGATTTCTTGGACCCGACACCGTACCGTTTGCAACATACTGGACATTCAGAAACGAGTTTATGCATACGGTAGACCCTGACGAGATGAG
>CAYMMQ010000175.1:0-4587 GCA_964391585.1 uncultured Ectothiorhodospiraceae bacterium | reverse complement strand
AAAATATTTGTTGAAAGTGAGCTACATCAGGGAAGCAAATTTCATTTTAACTTTTGGTTAAATAAGCAAGTTCACATAGAGCAACAGCATTCTTTATCTTTAGCACAGCAGAATATCAATTTACTGGTGATTGGAACAAGTCATAGTGCAAGCGATATTTTAACAAGGCTTGCTATTGAACTAAAGATTAATATTCAAATAGCGAATTCAATTGATAAAGCAAAACAATTAATGACAAATGACAAAAATAGTGTTCAATTTGATCTGCTATTGATTGATGGTTTTTTAAGTAACATTCAAGAAGATGAATTACTTTTATTACGTCAATCAGACACGGTATATGAGTCAATAGCAATTATTTTGATGTGTGCCAATGATATCTATGAAATGAAAAACCAAGTAAGAGAGCCTTTAATCAATGCTTATTTATCTAAACCTTTTACCCCTTTTTCTGTTGTTAAAGCCATTAATCAGGCATTAGGTCAGCAAGTTGAAACTGCACATATCCAAGATCAGAAATATCTTTCGCTTTACCAGCAAATCAGTTGTTATCAGGGAGCCCATATTTTGGTGGTTGATGATAATGATATTAATCAGCAAGTGGCAAGTGGCAAGTGAATTATTAAATCATGCCAAGTTAAAGGTTTCTATTGCTGAAAATGGAGAGCAAGCAATAAGGCAAATCAAACAAGGTGGTATTGATATTGTTTTAATGGATCTGCAGATGCCGGTGATGGGTGGTATTGAAGCGACGCAATATATTCGAAAAATGGAGCGATATCAAGATTTACCGATTATTGGCTTAACAGCTAATACAATGGTTAACGATAAAAAAAATTGCATCAAAGCAGGTATGAATGATCATATTTCAAAACCATTTTCACCGACAGAGTTATACACGGTTTTGCTTAAGTATTTAAAACGCACTAAAACCATCATTGATAATTCTGTTGCTGAAAATGAGAAAAACAGCGAAAATCATCTTAGTATAGCAGCTTCAGAAACTAGCTTGACTGTAGCAAAAAAAACTGAACAAGACCTTGAGCAAGTAGACGATTATAAGCAGTTACTAACGCAAGCGGGTTTTGAAGTAGATATTGCCTTAGCCCGGGTTTTAGAAAATCAGTCCTTGTATATTCGAATATTAAGCAGTTTTATTCAAAGTAAACAAAATGACCTTATTGATATCAAAAAACATTTAGAGGCTGGGGAATTTAAAAAAGCCAAACTGATTGCTCACTCGTTGAAAGGTGTTGCCGGAACCATGGGCGCTGTGAAATTGCAACAAGTTGCTAAAGATGTTGAACAAGCTATTAGTTTAGATGAACAAGTTGATACAGCGTTATTGGAGCAATTTAAACATGTTTTGAGCGAGAGTATTGAAGTGGTTGAAAGGGCGATTGATTGTTATCATCATAATGAGGGTATGGCTTAGGGTAATTGGCATATACTGCTAATCATTCATAATGGGTGTTTTATTTTTTAATTATAATACAAATCTCCCCTAGCCCCTCTTTGCTAAAGAGGGGAACTGCTTCGGTGCTACTAGCTAGCTCTTGCTAAAGAGGAACTGCTTCGATTGGGAATCATATGTTTTAATTTATGGCTTAAAAAATGCATATTTTAATGGTGGTTCCATAATGTCATTGTTGATTTCCTTTGATCTTTGGCGTAAACATCAAACAATAATTTGAGAAAAAAATGAAAAAAAAGATTTTATCCTTTTTGTTATCGAGCTTATTGCTCTTTTTTTGTGTAAATACGAGTGCAGCAGTGCGTCAGTACCGTTCTCATCTTGAGAATGCTGATTGGCATACCGAGCTGGGGGAAAAAAATTATTGTAAATTAAAACAAACCATTCCTTTTTATGGTGAAGTGACTTTTATCCATAAATCGGGTAATGATATGCTGTTTGAACTGAGTAGTTTGGATTTGCTTATGCAAAATACACGGGTGAGCATTATTGCTGAACCCGCTCCATGGCGCCATGATGCTATGTCTTTTGAGATTGGGACTTATGTGATTGAACAAGGACATGAGTTACTAAAAGTGAAAAGTCCGCATGCCTCAAGAATGTTTCAGCAATTAGAAAATGGTATGGTGACGACATTACGCTATTCAGATTTAGCAGATCAACGTGATGTGATTGAGTTATCTGTTTCTCCATTGCATTTTCGTAAATATTTAAAAGAATTTAGACAGTGCGAAAGTGCATTATTAGAATATGATCCTGATTTTATAGTGGATTTTTCGGTATATTTTGCGACCAATAAAACATATCTGACAGAAAAAGCAAAAAAATATCTAAGGTATGTGTGTAAGCATGTGAATTATGATAAAAATATCAAACAAGTTAAAATTGATGCCCATGCTGACAATAGAGGCAGGAGACGTTTTAATGATCAATTATCTGAAAAACGGGGAGAAACCATTAAAAACTTTTTATTAGAGCAAGGTCTAGAGCCTAGTATGATAAATATTATTGCTCATGGTGAGCGCGAACCAAAATATGATAATAAGACTCTAGTGGGTAGAGCTAAAAACAGACATGCTCAGATCCAGTTGTTGGATACGCCTCCTCCAGCGCCGCCGCCAGAGGAAGAGGAAAAAGTGAAGGATGATGATTTTGTACCTTCTGATGAGTATAATACACCGGTACCAAGCTTTATTAACTTGGAGCACTTGATTAACCAATAAGGTAATTGATGATATTTAAAAATTAGGGATAAAATTTATGTTAGCAATCATTGGTGGTACCGGCTTAACTCAGTTTGATGGTTTAAACATCATTGAGCAACATTTAATTGAAACACCGTATGGACAAACATCCTCTGCGATAATACAGGCAAAAATAAAAAAAAGGGATGTGTTTTTTTTATCAAGACATGGTTTTGAGCATGCTATTCCACCCCATAAAGTCAATTATCGAGCTAATATTTGGGCCTTAAAACAATTTGCTGTCACAGATATTATTGCGGTAAATGCAGTGGGTGGAATAAGTAAATTTGCCAGTCCTGGGATGATTGTTTTTCCTGATCAAATTATTGATTATAGCTATGGCCGTGAACATACTTTTTTTGCCGATGACTTAAAGCAGGTAAAGCATATTGATTTTAGTTACCCGTATTCACAAAAATTGATAAAACAGTTGATTGCAATTTGCCAGCAAGATAGTATTAATTATCAAGCTAATGGCACTTATGCTTGTACCCAGGGGCCAAGATTAGAAACCGCTGCTGAAATTCAACGTTTATTACGAGATGGTTGTGATGTTGTTGGTATGACCGGTATGCCGGAAGCGGCATTGGCCCGAGAGTTAGATCTTAACTATGCCTCTATTTCGGTAGTGGCAAATTGGGGAGCAGGGTTGAGTGAAACAGAAATTACCATGGCTGATATTGAAGCTGTTTTAGCTCAGGCAATGGATAAGGTTAAACGGATAATTAGTCACATTTGTTTATAAAATACCGTCCAATGCTTTGTTGTCATCATTTTTTATGACTGGCTTTTTAATATCAGTTTGCTTTAGCGGATTATCAGCAGGTGCTTGAGCTGGGGTGATTAACACTAATAATCCAAATGCAGGGTGATCAATGTAGTGTAACTCTTTACTACGCATTTTACGGTTTTGTTTAAAGCGGAGCCGTTCAGACTGGCACTTAAATACCGGTTTGGCTACTTCCTCCACGTGTTGTTCTGAAAGTGACTTTTCACTGCTTAAGTTTTCTTGCGTTGTTTGAGTTGCTTGAGTTGCTTGAGTATTCGTTTCAACCTTGATGCTGATATCATCATCCATTAAGTTTTCAGTTTGAGTATTCTCTTGAGGGCGGCAAACATTTTCTACTGCTTGTAAATCGATATAAGTATGTAAATAGCGGGCTAATTCAACTTTAATGTTCGCTTGAATATTTTTTATAGCGGGGAAAACCAGTTTCACAGCAGTTGCTTTATTTTTACTATAACCCGGCTGAGTCCAGGCAAAATGAGCTAATAATTGATATGGTTTAGCATATTTAATTCTACCGGCTTGCTCGTTGAGTTGTAATTGAGCAGAAATCAGCTGTGATACTAAGGGGTTATAAACTTGCAGTCTTTTTTCATCAACCAGATATCTCGCCATATAAGAGTTGCTATCCATTGTTGCATCAACTTCATCTTGATGGTTATATGCTAACTCCCATGTTTCAGCTAATAATCCCGATTTATCTTTGTGTCGAAATAACACGACTTCGATACTATAAAACTTCATTTCTTCTTGCTCTATTGCAGCAAGGGAGGGTGAAGTTTTATTCATATCAGTTATGCTTTCATCAATAGTAGCTGAAGAAATACCGCTATTGTCTACAGAAGTTTCCTTTGCATAAATTAGTTGACTTGAACTTATGATAATAAGGAAACAAAAAAATGAATGCTTTATTTTGAACATAAATGGACTTAATTAATTAAAATAGGAATGTAGAGAGTACCTCTTAAGTTGATATTTTACTTGTTAGTTGCTTTCTTGCTTTTTTTTGATTTAGCTTTAGCTTTTGCCTTTTTAGCTTTTGCCTTTTTAGGTTTTGGCAATTCCTTGTAAGCCGCTTTTAA
>CAYMMQ010000174.1:0-4588 GCA_964391585.1 uncultured Ectothiorhodospiraceae bacterium | reverse complement strand
TCATTTGTCGCATCGATGTTGAGTCATCAACGATAAGAATTTTTTTTGCCATGGTATTTGCTCGATTGAATTGAAAAACAAGGTGATATTTTATACTTTTTTCATGATAACTCAAGTCGAAAACATATTAAACATAGATTCAGAGGCTGTTTTTATGTATTGTGGCTCTGATTAATTTTGACACTAACATATGGCGTTAATTTCTCTGTAGCTATTTAATACACGCAGCAGTTTGCTCCCCCTTTGATACAGCTTTGATACTAAAAAATATTAAGCTACTTTCATTTGCAGCGGGATAACTTTAAATTCTGAAATATGCTGCTTCATTTGCCAAAGGTCATAAGCATTTTGAAGTTTTAACCAATGTGATGCTTCTGGTGTTTGAAATAACAGTTCTAATCTTGTTGCCATTTCAGGAGTAATAGCACCTTTACAGTTCACTATTTTTGAAAGTGTTTTCCTACTAATTCCTAGATGCATAGCCATTTCTGTTATAGAAATATTTAAAGGTTCTATAACTAATTCTTTTAATATTTCTCCTGGGTGTGCTGGGTTATACATAGCCATTAGTGATAATCCTCATAATTTACAATTTCAGGTTCATGTTCTATAAATTTAAATGTGACTCGCCAGTTACCATTTACTTTAACTGACCAAATTTCTTTTTTATCTCCCGATAATTGGTGTAAATCTAACCCTGGAAGATCCATATCTTTTGGTTTCTCAGATTGATCTAAATTTGTCAGAATCAATCTTAGCTTTGCCTTATGATTTGATTGAATACCTGCCGCACTTCCTGTTTGGTAGAATCGTTTAAGTCCTTTGTGAATGAAACTTTTTATCATCAAACAAGTGTAACTTAAAGGGTGTCATAATTCAATGTTTAATTTTTTATAGAAACAATCGTTAAAGGGGGAAGGAAAAAATGAAATTTTGAACAGAAATTTCCTATTATTGGGTTATTCCCAATTAATCGGCTTTAGTTGTTGGGATAATAGAAACTGGTTAATCTTAGAAAAAGGTTTGCTGGCAAAAAAACCTCGATATGCTGAAAGTGGGGAGGGATGAGGGGAGCGAATGATAAGGTGTTGCTCATTAGTGATTTGTTGCCCTTTTTTTTGTGCATAAGCGCCCCAGAGTACAAAAACAATTGGTTTTGCGCTGTCATTAAGTTGCTTAATGATCACATCGGTGAACCGTTCCCATCCTTTACCTTGGTGACTTGCAACTTTGCCTTCTTCAACCGTTAGTACACTATTTAAAAGCAAAACACCCTGATAAGCCCATGATTGTAGGTTGCCGTTAGTTCGATTTATTTTTAGATCATCCTTTAGTTCTTTATAAATATTAATGAGGGACTTAGGTAAAGCTTTAAGTGTTTCATTAACTGAAAAACATAGACCATGAGCATGGCCAATAGTGGGGTAAGGATCTTGGCCCAGAATAACCACCCTAACTCTTTCATATGGACAAGAATTCAAGGCGTTAAAATATAAATCCTCTGCTGGAAATATAGTCTTGCCTGTTTGCCTTTCTTGCTGCAGAAAATCATCAAGCTTGAGCATATAATCTTGATCGAATTGATCTGCTAAGCGTTGTTGCCAACTATCGACTAAATGAAGTTGTTTAAGACTAGTCATAATAGCTTAATGTGCCTCATCCCAATTAGCACCAAAACCAATATCAACCACTAAGGGAACTTGAAGATCGGCTGCTGATTCCATTAGGGTTTTAATTTGCCTTGTGGCAAAGTCTAAATCTTCTTTTGGTACTTCAAAGACTAATTCATCATGCACCTGCATCATCATTTTTATCTTTGATGCGGGAGAATTGTCAGGTTCTGCAAATAACCACTGATCTACTAAAATCATCGCACGTTTAATAATATCAGCCGCACTCCCTTGCATGGGGGCATTAATGGCGGTTCGTTCTGCATATTGTCTGCTTTGAGAATTTCTAGCGTTAATATCAGGCAAATATAACCGGCGTCCAAAAATGGTTTCCACATAACCCTGTTGGCGAGCAAATATCGTCATTTCATCCATGTAACGTTTTACTCCAGGATAACGCTCAAAATAGAGGTTGATATAATCTTGCGCCTGTTTTCTGCCAATATCAAGTTGCTTGGCTAAGCCAAAAGCCGACATGCCATAAATCAATCCAAAGTTAATCGCCTTAGCACTACGGCGTTGATTATTTGTAACCTGTTCTAAAGGTACAGAAAAAACTTCTGCGGCGGTACTTTTATGTACATCTAAACCCGAAGCAAAAGCAGATAATAAACCTTCATCTTTTGATAAATGCGCCATGATCCGCAGTTCAATTTGTGAATAATCAGCCGCAACAACTAAGAAGTTTTCAGGGGCAATAAATGCTTGGCGAATTTTTCTACCTTCTTCGGTGCGGATCGGAATATTTTGTAAATTAGGATCGGTAGAAGATAGTCTTCCTGTCACCGCAACAGCCTGATTATAGGAAGTATGTACTCGTCCAGTTTTATCCTCAATCAGTAGTGGTAGTTTATCGGTATAGGTTGTTTTCAGTTTTGCTAAAGAGCGGTAAGCCAAAATTAATTTAGGCAAAGGAAAATCTAATGCTAAATCCTGCAAGGCAGATTCGGAAGTGGATGGCGCCCCTTTGGGGGTTTTTGATTTGATTGGCATCGCTAACTTTTCGTACAAAATATGCTGAATTTGTTTTGGGGAAGATAAGTTAAATGATTCTCCCGCAATTTCAAATGCTTGTTGCTCAATATTGAATAAGGATTGAGATAACTCAGCACTTTGAGAAAACAACATATCGGCATCAATTAAAACTCCATTTTGTTCAATCCGTGAAAGCACTGATAATAAGGGAATTTCCGTGTTGTTTAATAATTCAAGTTGCGCTAAATTTTGCTGTAATTTAGGATAAAAATATTCATGTAAGCGTAGGGTGATATCAGCATCTTCAGCCGCATAAGTTAGAGCATCATCTACAGGAATTTGATCAAAGGTTAGTTGTTTGACTCCTTTACCAGCAATATCTTCAAAGTGAATGGTGCTATAGTTGAGATATTTTGCCGCTAAAGCATCCATATTATGTCTAGTGCCGGTACTATTAAGGACATAAGACTCCAACATGCTATCAAATTTTATGCCGAGCAAATTAATATCGTAATTGGCTAACACATTTTTATCGTATTTGAGATTTTGCCCCAGTTTAGCTTTGTTAGGATCTTCTAATAGGGGTTTTAATTTAGCTAAAACTTCCAGTCGATCCAATTGCTCGGGATAATTGAGATCATCATGTGCAAGGGGAATATAAGCGGCTTTTCCCACTTCAATCGCAAAAGAAATACCGACAATTTCTGCTTGAATATAATTTAAGGAAGTTGTTTCGGTATCAAAGGCAAATAGTTCGGCTTGTTGTAATTTAGCCAACCAATGATCAAATTTTTCCCAATCAAGGATCAGTTCATATTCTGCTTCAATGGTATTTGGATCATCTAAGGCTGCAAACAGATCACCTTGCACCCCATCAATGATTTTAGCATTTTCATTTAATTGCTTTAGCCAGGTTTTAAATTCTAACTGTTGATACAGTTGCATTAATTCCGTATGGTTTTCCGCTTGCATGTGTAATTGTTCAATACAGTTTTCGATGCTGGGATAATTTTCAATCTCAACATCGCATTTAATGGTCACTAATTGATAAGATAATTTTAGTTGTGCAATACCTGCTCTCAGATTTTCACCCACTTTACCTTTAAATTCATCCGCATGAGCAATAATATTTTCAACCGATTGATATTGTTGTAACCATTTAACCGCAGTTTTAGGGCCAACTTTTGCGACCCCTGGAATATTATCTGAAGTATCCCCCACTAAGGCGAGATAATCTCTAATTTGCTCTGGTTTAACGCCAAACTTTTCCTCTACCCCTTGCTGATCCATGACTTGATTTTTCATGGTATCAACTAAGCTAATATGTGGACTAACTAATTGGGCAATATCTTTGTCGCCGGTAGAAATAATGGTTGCAATGCCCATTTTTTCAGCGGTAATAGCCAATGTGCCAATCACATCATCGGCTTCTACCCCAGGGATAGACAATAAGGGAAAACCAAGTGCTTTTATTAATTGATGTAAAGGTTCAATTTGTTCACGTAACTCATTAGGCATAGAAGCACGATTTGCCTTATATTCGCTAAACAAGTCATCACGAAAGGTCTTGCCTTTGGCATCAAAGATGATCGCAATACGCCGGCTATCATAATCATTTAATAGGCGCTTGAGCATATTGGTGACACCATAAACCGCTCCGGTTGGTTGTCCTTTGGAGTTGTTCAGTTCCGGCATGGCATGAAAAGCTCGATACAAATAGGATGAGCCATCAACCAAGATCAGTGGTGCTTGTTTTTTTTTCGACATAAGTTACTCAAAAGTATAAGGTATAATAAATTGTTACTTAGAAGAAGCGCATTCATCTTTTACCCAATTTCCGCGTTATTTTCATACTCAAATGGTCATATATTTATATATACTCACATTTGCCGTGCGAAAAATGCCTTGAACTTGGTCAAAATCTAGACACGCTGAACAGTTAC
>CAYMMQ010000173.1:3215-4591 GCA_964391585.1 uncultured Ectothiorhodospiraceae bacterium | reverse complement strand
AGGCTCTTTTCAGGCGGTGTTAGACTTTTTAGAGTTAGCCCCAAAATATATTCCAGATACTACAGCTACTGCAATTGATGGTCTAGCGGGACTTGATATAAAAGCCTGTGAACAACTTGCTTTATCTCGAGGTGTCAAGTTTAGACGTCGTGTATTAGATATCGTCGGTTGATGAGGTTTTATCTGAATTGAGTTCTCATTTTATACATGATTAAATACCGGTCATATGTTTATTGACACCCATTGCCACTTTGACTTTCCCTGTTTTGATGCGGATCGAAAAGAAATAATCCAACACTGCCTCGCTAAAAAAATTAAATATTTTATTGTGCCATCAGTACAACAAAATGCTTGGGGAAAAACACTTTCATTAGTAAATAATAATAGCTTAGATCAAAATGCAAAAATTATTATTGCCTTAGGTTTGCATCCATATTTTATTAGTGCACATAAAAAAACGGACTTGGATGAGCTAGAGGAATATTGTGACAAAAAAATAATACCTGCTATTGGTGAAATTGGTCTGGATTATTACCTAAAAGATTTAGATGTTAAAAAACAACTGTATTTTTTTCAAGCGCAACTCAGTTTGGCAAAAAAATATCAATTGCCCATTATTGTACATGCAAGAAAATCTCATCACCAGCTTATTGAACTGATAAAAAAAACAAAAGTAGAAAGCGGCATTATTCATGCATTTAATGGCAGTTTAGAACAAGGTAGAGAATATATAAAACAGGGTTTTAAGCTGGGTTTTGGTGGGGCATTTAGTTATCAAAAAGCCACTAAAATCCGCCAGCTAGTACGTGATTTACCCTTAAGCAGTATGGTGCTTGAAACGGACTCTCCAGATATGATCCCGCAATTTTGTCAGTTCAAAAGAAACACCCCTGAGTCGATTATTGGATTATTTAAACAATTCGTTGAACTACGAACTGAAAGCGCTGATGAAATACAACAGCAGTTAATCTTAAATGCTCAAGATATTTTTCCACAAATAAATTTTAAAAAGGACAAGCAGAAGTAAATTTTAACCAATTACCGTGTATGGGATGATGAAAAGCCAGTTTATTTGCATGTAAGTGCAGGCGAGAGGCAAGTTTCAAAGCCGAAGGGGAAGCATAAAGTGGATCGCCTAAAATGGGGGTCTTGAGATATAACATATGAATTCGTAACTGATGAGAGCGCCCAGTGAGAGGGAAAAGCTTAATTCGGCTAATAGGCTGGGATAATTGATGTTCATCCATGACTTCTTTATATTTAATCAGTTGCCAAGATGTTATAGCAGACTTACCTAGAATAAAATCAACCATTTGTTTAGGACGATTCTCCCAGTCACTACGCATAGGAATACAAATTTCCCCATATTTAGAAAG
>CAYMMQ010000173.1:0-3115 GCA_964391585.1 uncultured Ectothiorhodospiraceae bacterium | reverse complement strand
TCTACAATGAGGATGTCATTATCTTGGTAGTGGAAGAATAAAGAGTCCACAAAACTAACCTAAGCCTCCTTAGTTTTACATAATTTTTGCGAATTAACTTAATTTTTTGGTATTTTTATGCTGGGATCTTTTTTTCTGGCGCGATAGAAAATGGCGATATGGCCAATTAATTGCACCAAAGCCGCTGTTGTGATGCTACTGATAGTTGTTAACATTTGCTGTCTATCTTCTTTATTTTCAGCATTAACTCGAATTTTAATTAATTCATGCGTTTCTAATACGCTATCAATTTCATTTAAAACACCATCGGTCAAACCGGCATTGCCAATAATAACTACGGGTTTAAGTTCATGGGCCTTACTGCGTAAAAATCGTTGTTGCTTATTTGAAAGAGTCATATAAAATAGCGCTAAATAAAAAAAGAGATGGAAAATGAGCTGAGTATTATACCTTACTTCATAAGACATAGGATAAATTATTCTTTTTTATTCTTAAAATAATCAGTCATTAATTTTTGATTTAAGCTAAGGGTTGTAAAAGGTATGGCACGAAGTAAAAGTAGTTCAAACTGGTTAACAGAACATTTTTCAGATCAATTTGTGCAAAAAGCACAGAAATTGGGTTATCGCTCTAGGGCCGCCTTTAAATTAGAAGAAATTCAAGCAAAAGATCGGATCATAAAACCAAATATGTTAGTGGTTGATTTGGGAGCAGCTCCTGGTGGCTGGAGTCAGGTGGCTCGTCAATATATAGGTAAAAATGGCAAAGTGTACGCCTTAGATATTTTAGCTATGGATAGCTTGGCACAAGTTGAGTTTATTCAAGGTGATTTTCGAGAAGATAATATTTACCAGTTATTATTAGAAAAAATGGGCAATGATAAAGTTGACCTTGTTTTATCCGATATGGCCCCCAATATTTCTGGAGTAAAGGTTTCTGATCAGGCAAAAGGAGTTTACTTGGTTGAATTAGCGATTGAATTTGCTGATCAAAGCTTAAAACCAGGAGGTGATTTATTAGTTAAAGTTTTTCAAGGAAAAGGTTTTGATCTGATCCATAAAGACTTAAAAACAAAATACAGATCAGTGATTAGTCGCAAACCTGAAGCATCTAGAGCCCGATCAGCAGAAATTTATTTGTTGGCTCGTGGTTTTAAGAGTTAAGTTTTTTTTAAAATATGTTACACTGACGCACTTTCAGCATCTTATTTAGAATAAGTTCGATTGATGCAATTTTTAGATTTACATTGAGAGTTATTGAGGCGCTAAATTTTGAACGAAATATCAAAAAATGTCATTTTATGGTTGGTTATTGGCGTTATCTTAATGTCAGTTTTTAGTAATTTTTCACCTTCAGAAAAAAAGTCATCCGAGATTGAATACTCCCACTTCTTAAGGCAGGTGAGCCAAGGACAAGTGGCTTCAGTAACGATTGAAGGTCGAGTTATCCGTGGTTTAACGCAAGATGGTTCAGTGTTTACTGCTTATTCTCCTGAATCTGATAATACAGCGATGATAGGGGATTTACTGCGTAATAATGTCGAAATTGTGGGCAAACCACCACAACAACAAAGTATTTTATTACAATTATTTATTTCTTCCTTCCCAATTTTATTGATCTTGGCAATCTGGGTTTATTTTATGCGTCAGATGCAAGGTGGTGGTGGTAAAGGAGCTATGTCTTTTGGTAAAAGCAAAGCCCGACTTTTAAGTGAGGAGCAAATAAAAATCACCTTTAAAGATGTTGCTGGCTGTGATGAAGCAAAATCAGAAGTAGAAGAACTCGTTGATTTTCTAAGAGATCCTGATAAATTTACCAAATTAGGTGGAAGCCTACCTCGTGGTGTGTTGATGGTAGGTTCTCCTGGTACTGGTAAAACCTTATTAGCCAAAGCAATTGCAGGTGAAGCAAAAGTACCCTTTTTTACTATTTCTGGTTCTGACTTTGTAGAAATGTTTGTTGGTGTTGGTGCATCGCGTGTTCGAGATATGTTTGAACAAGCTAAAAAACAGGCTCCTTGTATTATTTTTATTGATGAAATTGATGCGGTAGGTCGTCATCGTGGTGCTGGTTTAGGTGGCGGACATGACGAAAGAGAACAAACTCTGAATCAACTATTAGTTGAAATGGATGGTTTTTCTGGTAATGAAGGCGTGATCGTTATTGCTGCAACTAACCGTCCAGATGTATTAGATCCTGCTTTATTAAGACCAGGACGTTTTGATCGTCAAGTTGTTGTTCCTTTACCAGATATTAAAGGGCGTGAAATGATCCTCAAAGTACACTTAAGAAAAGTGCCTATGGATGATAATATCAAACCTTCTTTAATTGCCCGTGGTACACCTGGTTTTTCAGGTGCTGATTTAGCAAACCTTGTCAATGAAGCTGCTTTGTTGGCCGCTAAAGGTAATAAACGTTTAGTTGAAATGTTCCATTTAGAAAAAGCCAAAGATAAGATCATGATGGGAACGGAACGTAATTCCATGGTGATGAAAGATAAAGAGAAAAAATTAACAGCCTACCACGAAGCAGGCCATGCGATTGTTGGTTTATTAGTGCCCGCTCACGATCCTGTGTATAAAGTCAGTATTATTCCTCGTGGTCGAGCATTAGGTATTACCATGTTTTTGCCAGAAGAAGATAGATATAGTTTAACTAAGGAACAATTACATAGTCAGATTTCTAGCTTATATGGTGGTCGCTTGGCTGAAGAATTGATCTTTGGTCAAGAGATGATTACTACTGGCGCGAGCAATGATATTGAACGAGCAACTAATTTAGCGCGTAATATGGTGACTAAATGGGGGATGTCAGAAAGACTAGGCCCATTGGTTTATAGTGAAGAAGAAGGTGAAGTATTTTTAGGACGCTCTGTAACTCAACACAAAAATGTTTCTGATGAGACTATTCATGTGATTGACGAAGAGATCAGAGTTATTATTGATGCTAACTATCATCGGGCAAAAGATCTATTAACCACTCATCATGATAAGTTAGTAGCCATGGCAAATGCCTTATTAACTTATGAAACCATTGATCGCGATCAAATGGATGATATTATGGCGGGTAAACCACCTAGAGAACCTAAAGGTTGGGCAGATTTAGATGTCAGTAA
>CAYMMQ010000172.1:0-4654 GCA_964391585.1 uncultured Ectothiorhodospiraceae bacterium | reverse complement strand
AGCAGGTGCGCATTGTGTTATGTTTGGTAGTGTTTTTGCGGGAACGGAAGAAGCGCCTGGGGAAGTTGAACTATTCCAAGGTCGTTCTTATAAATCTTATCGTGGTATGGGATCATTAGGTGCAATGTCACAACAGCACGGTTCAAGTGATAGGTACTTCCAAGAATCTAATGATGCCGATAAATTAGTCCCCGAAGGTATTGAAGGACGTGTCCCATATAAAGGTTCAATGCAACCTGTAGTGCATCAAATGCTAGGTGGTTTACGTGCATCCATGGGGTATACGGGTTGTGAAAGTATTGATTCCATGCGCTATAAACCACAATTTGTAAGGGTGACAAATGCTGGTATGATCGAAAGTCATGTGCATGATGTGACAATTACTAAAGAAGCGCCGAATTACCGAACCTAATCTATAAGGAAAAATCCAGGTTTTATTAATACCGTAGCCTGGATAAGCGAAGCGTAATCCGGGGATAGAATCAACAATGGTGGATTACATTATGCTCAATCCACCCTATAATTTAAATGTTGTAGTCAGCTTTAAATTATCGTAAGCTAATAATTTCCCAATTATTTGTTTGCGCATAGGAACGTAGCTTTTCATCAGGATTTACCGCAACGGGGCGAGGGACAAGTTGCAGTAAAGGTAAATCATTGATGGAGTCACTATAAAAACAGCTATCTGCAATACTTAATTGAGGGTGCTTATTTAACCACTCGTTTAAGCGTTGCACTTTCCCATGTTGAAAACTGGGTATGCCACTGACTTTCCCCGTATACTGGTCATTAATTTTTTCTGGAATGGTGGCAATAATATCATCCATACCCAAATATGAAGCAATCGGTTCGGTAACAAATAAATTAGTTGCTGTAATAATTAATAAATAATCCCCTTGCTCCTTATGAAACTTAATCAGTTGTAAAGCTTTTGAGGTAATATGTGGAATAATCTGCTCTTGCATAAACTGTTGATGTAATTGCTGTAACACCTGCATATCTAAGTCAGCGAGTGGTTTTAAACTAAATGCTAAAAATTGCTCAATATCTAAACGACCGAGTTTATATTCATCATAAAAAAATTGATTTTTTTCAGCATAATAAGATGCATCAACTTGATGTTGTTGAACTAAAAACTGCCCCCACAAAAAATCACTATCATTGCTTAATAAGGTGTTGTCTAAATCAAAAATGGCAAGCGACATAATACTTTCCTAATCCAATAATTCTTATTCAACTTGTTGAATTTCATAACAGGGAATATATTCATCAGAGGCAAGCTTCATTCTACATTGACTTACATACATTTTTAATAATTCATCCATCGCTTGCATGATTTTTTTATCCCCTTTAAGTTGGAATTTGCCATATTTTTCAATACGTTTAATCCCATCTTCTTTAACATTTCCCGCTACAATGCCAGAAAATGCACGTCTTAAATTGGCGGCTAAAATATGCTTATCTAAACTCCTGTTTAACTCAAGTTGTGCCATGTTTTCATGAGTTGGGTCAAAGGGGATTTGAAAGTCGTGACTGATATGTAATAACCAATTAAAATAATAAGCATCACTCTTTTTACGCCGAAATAGCTGCACTTTTTCAATTCCCTGTTTAATGCTTTTAGCCACTAACTCTTGATCGTTGATAATAATCTTGTATTTTTGTTGTGCCTCATAACCGAGGGTAATAGCAATAAAATTATGTATGCTTTCAAAGTATTGACGATTATTTTCAGGCCCCGTTAAAATAACAGAAAATGGGATTTCAATATTTTCCGGGTGAAGTAAGATCCCTAAAATATATAACAGCTCCTCCATCGTCCCAGGCCCACCAGGAAAAATAATAATGCTATGCCCTGTTCTAACAAAGGCTTCCAAACGTTTTTCAATATCAGGCATAATCACTAATTCATTGACAATTGGGTTGGGTGATTCTGCAGCAATAATACCTGGCTCGGTGATCCCAATATAACGGCCATTATATTTTCTTTGTTTAAACTGGCCAATGGTTGCTCCTTTCATGGGGCCCTTCATCGCACCAGGCCCACAGCCGGTAATAATATCGATACCTCTAAGCCCTAATTGATATCCAACTTCTTTGGTATATTTATATTCTGCTTGACTGATAGCATGACCACCCCAGCAAACAACTAAGTTCGGCAATACTTCAGGGATCAGTATTTTTGCATTTCTGAGGATATGAAAGATAGCGTTAGTAATGCCTTCGCTATTGTTTAAATCAAAGTGTTCATGACAGTGGATCACATTTTTAACGTAAACGATATCTCTTAATACACAAAAAAGTTGATCCTTAATGCTTACGATCATTTCATCGTCAATAAAAGCGGTTGCTGGAGCTTTATGAACCTCAAGTTTGACTCCCCGTTCTTGCTCAATCACATGAATGTCAAAATCGTGGTATTTTTCATGCAAGCTTCTGGCATCATCTCCGTGGCTACCACTGTTTAACACAGCTAACGAGCAGGCTCTAAAAATATCATAAAGTCCTTCTTGACTACTTTTTTTTAATTGTTCTACTTCCAATTGTGAGAGTATGTCTAGGTGGCCTTCTGGGGTAATTCTAGCACTCATAGTTTGCTGGTTTGTATGTGTCATATGGTAATATCTTCGTAGAGTTTAGGTTTGTTACTTATAGGGCAGGTAAATCTTAAATTAAAAGCGCGTAGTTTTAAAGAGGTAGCTTGATTTGTGGTAACACTGTTTCCATAGATTTTATCACCAACAACGGCAAAACCTAAAGAAGATAAATGTTTTCTGATTTGATGTTTACGACCGGTATGAATGTCAATCAATAGTTCAGTTTGATTTGAGCTTTGATTATATTTTGTGCTTAGAATAGTGGTTGCTGCTTCTTTGCCATCAAGAGGAGTATTAATATCAAAAGGAAGCTTGAAATCACTCATATCTCCTTCAACACTTACTAGATACTGTTTTTTAATCAGGCGTTGTTGAAATAGTTTTGATAAAGCGGCTGCAGCCTGTTTGCTATGAGCTAATAATAACAGTCCTTGCGCATCACGATCTAAACGATGCACAATAAATGCGTTTCGTTGTGGTAGCAGGTTTTTTTCAGCCCAACGCTGAACCGTGCAGTGATCGCCATAACGAGTTCCTTGAGAAAACATACCTGCGGGTTTATGCCAAACACTATACATGCCTTCATCGGCAATTAATTGTGGTACTTGTGAGGCTGAATTGATAATGTGTGGATCATAATAAACATGGATCTGTTCACCTGCGTGCAATAGTTTGCTGGCACGACGCAAGCGTTTAGTGGAAGAACCATGACTTAACCACACAGCACCATTTTGCATAATTTTTTTTAATAAGCTTTTAGAAAAAGGGCTGTGTTCAAAAAGAAAATCAATTGCTTTGACTGATGTAGGGGGATTGGACGATTCTACAATAAGATGGAGTTCGGTTTTTTGGCTATTTTGCAATCAAAACTCCAATAATACGGTATCAAGATGTTAGTTAGTTTGAACCTAGGAGGCTTAAAACTTGATTTTGAGAAAAATTTGTCACACTTTGCATGCTAATGCCTGCATTTTGCAAAATCATATTTTTGGTTAACTCAGAAGATGCTTTTGCATAATCAGTATCCAAGATGCGGCTTTTAGAGGCTTCTAAATTATTTTGCTTGTTTAATAAATTTTGCCCTGCAGATTCGAGTCTGTTGATCGTGGCACCAAAGTTTGCACGAGTTGTGTTTACCGATGCCAATGACTTATCCGATGCGTCGATGGCACTTACAGCCCCTGCAGCTGTAGATATATCAGCACTAAAAAAATTATTGCTAGTTAATTGGGTTTTTAAATCATAAGTGCTGACATCAACCTGACTGGTTCCATCCGCATTAGCATCTGCTTGAATGGTTAGCGTGCTATTGTTATCTAATAATTTTTGCCCATTAAATTCTGCAGAGTCAGTTATCCGTTTTACTTCATCTTGTATTTGAGAAAATTCAGCTTGCAAGGCAGAGCGATCACTATCGGTCAGCGTTCCATTTCCACTTTGTACAGCGAGTTCGCGCGAACGTTGGGTTAATTCGGAAATTTGGCTACTATATCCCTCTGCAACTTGAGTCATAGAAATACCATCATTGAGGTTTTTATATCCTTGACTAGCTCCGATAATTTGCGAAGCAAAACGAGAGACAATAGCCAAACCAGCCGCATTATCCTTGGCGCTATTAATTTTCTTGCCACTGGATAATTGCTGTAATGACTGGTTAAGTGGCGATTCAATGCGATTAAGCTGGTTTCTATTATTAAGACTAGAAATGTTGCTATTGAGTCCAAATGCCATGTTATCTCTCCAAAAAAAACTATTTTATATAGCAAAAATTATAGCACATATTTAAAAAAAAACTATGCTAGGATTTTAGAGAATATTAAATTTATAGTGGTTATTTATTGATGTAAATAAATAAAGTCGTTATAATAACCAACTAATTTACTAGGTTATATACCCGCGAACATTTCAAGCATCAGGGGTATAAAGCATAAAAATAATGCTTTAAACTTTCTTTTTAAATGTTTGTCCCTATATAAAAAATAAGTTATTGTATTATTGGACTAAGTAATTTTTTTAACTGTTAAGGAGATTTTAATGAGTGTATTAGTAGGACGTGA
>CAYMMQ010000171.1:0-4658 GCA_964391585.1 uncultured Ectothiorhodospiraceae bacterium | reverse complement strand
ATAATACCAAGTTCTTAACCGAATGACGGCATTCCTTAAACGAATGCCATTGCCCCTAACCCCTCTTTGCTAAAGAGGGGAAAAGTTTCGAGCAATATTTACCTTCTAACTAAGCTACCCATCATTGAGCAGTTTAGTTGTTAATGTTTTCCCGCACATGCGTGGGTTACAATGCTAAGAACTAACTTATAAGATATTAAAATGTCTTTTTAACAGATCAATAACTTGTTTTATGGATTTTTCCTCATAACTATCAGGATTAACTACCTGACCTTTTTCTAATATAGGATATTCTAAATCAATCCCATAATGATTTTCTGATTGTCCATAACTGAAAATATACGCTGCAAGACCAGGCGTATCAGCTTCAATTAAACGAATAGCCTGTGGAGTTGGCGCTGAATTTAATTCAACATCAAAATGAGATAAATTGATTTCTTCATCAATAATAATTAATAATTTTTTTATCGATACATGTTTATCAATTGACCAGATATTTAGACTCACAAAACAATCTCATACCCTTCAAATTGAGGAGGCCCTAAATAGATATCTTTTGTTGATGTGCCTGCATTTGCATGAGCTTGGCGAAAAGCTTCTGACTTGGTCCAGTTTTCAAAATCTTCGCAACTAGCCCAAGTGGAATGTGAAATAAATATCGTTGAACTTTCCTCTGTTGCCCCTTGTAATAAATTAAAGCTTTTAAAACCTGGAACAGTACTTAATTGTGAGTCTCTATTTTTCCAAATAGAAATAAAGTCATTTTCTTTGCCCTTGGTAATTCTAAACCGATTCATTGCTATAAACATAATTCTCTCTTTATATGGCTGATGTACATCCAGTAATTTCTTATCTCAGCAAATTATAAGCCATCTTGTACTAATATATGCAGTTTAATTAACTAAAACCGCTAAGGTATTACTTTTAAATCATTTTAATCGCTTTTTATCGGACTAGGAGCGTAAGATTAAGTTAAGTTTTTTCTTTTATCAGCTTATTTGTTAGTAAGATAATGAACATTTTGTTAGAAAGACAACAATTTATAATGAGCAACTTTTCATTAAAATCAACAACTTATAAAGAGGCATAAATTCTGCAAAGTCATTATGTTCAAGCTTTATTAAAGCTTATTTAACTTCAATAAAAAGACTCAACGCAATGAATGAAAAAATATGAAAATAGCAATAGCGACTAAAGATGGTATCAGCATTAACTTGCATTTTGGCCATGCAAAAGAATTTTGGATTTACCAAATAGAAGACAATAAATCTCAGTTTATTGAACGTAGGGAAGTCGAGAATTATTGTCTAGGAAATTCATCCAGTAAAACCGCAATGGGCATGATATTAGAAACCATTAAAGATTGTCAGGCTGTTTTTGTCGCTAAAATTGGTGATGGCCCTAAAGAAAAGCTTGCTGTTATTAATGTTGCTGCGTTGGATGATTATGCTTACCTCGCTGTTAACGACTCTATTGATGATTATGCCCAAAAACTTGCTACAAATGAATAAATCTAAAGTTGCTTTATGGTTAGCTGTTCATCCGCTAACCCCAATTCAAATTGACTGTGCCACCAGTGTCATGCTTAAAATTTTAGATCAAAAATGCAAGATGGCTGAGAATGAAAAAATCATTATGCAACAACTCTATGATGAAGTGAAACATCATGCTGGTCATTTTTTAAAACCCGATTTACATGAGCTGATTAAACAAGCAAGACATGGCGCTGATGATGAGCTACGCCTAAAGATTTATGAGCAACGAATATTAGCAGAAACCATTATTTCCAGGCCTATTATGAAGTCATTTAAAGCGATGATCCGAGAGCACGGACTGCTTAATACACCCCAAAATGATGGAGAAAACAAATGAATTTAAAGTTTTATATGACCCCAGGTTCTTGCAGTACAGGCATACATATTTTATTAGAAGAGTTAGAACTCGTCTTTGAAGTTTACTTGGTGAATTTGTTAAAAAAAGATAATTTACAAGCCGATTATTTAAGCATCAATCCCAAAGGTTCCATTCCAACATTAGTAACCGTTAGTGGTCAATCCATAACAGATTTTCAATCCATCGCTTGGTGGTTAGCCAATAGTTACCCTAAAAAGCAATTTTTACCTGAGTCATTAATCGAGCAGGTACATGTTTTAGAAGTGATGAATTATGCGGTTAACACCATTCATGGAGACGGTTTTACCCGCATTTTTACCACGGACAAATATTCACTCAACCCTGCTGAACACGATAATATAAAAAAACAAGGTAAAGAAATCATTGATAAAGGTTTTAAAGTGATGGAGCAGTATTTACAAAAAAAAGAATATGTTTGTGGTCAATTTTCTATCGCCGATGCAGCTTTGTTTTATGTGGAGTTTTGGGCAGATAAAATCGATATAAGCTTACCAGAAAACTGTTTAAGACATTATCAACAAATGCTTAATAGATCATCTGTGCAACAGGTTTTACGCGAGGAAGGTTATGGGGCTATGCTGTAAACGATTGTCAACAATTTATCCGTTGATACTTAAGGTGGAAACTAATGTGTTTAGGCTTCCCCCTCGCCTAAAAGCGCCTAATTTTGGTAGAAAAAGGGGGATTGAGGGGGATTTGTGTTGTTATTAATTGATAGATCTGACTGCATTTTATTTAAAAGAACAAATCTCCCCTAACCCCTCTTTGCTAAAGAGGGGAACAGTTTCGAGCAATATTTAAGAACTAACCTATGATCAACCATTTCTAAAGTTAAAATAAATGAAAATTAAAATTGAACGTACTTATGTTATAAAAATGACAAGTGCTTTTCCAGAGTTAAGCAAGCTTGATGAGCAACTTAAATTCGGTAATTATGCTGAAATGCCCTTTTATGAAATGAGCAGTGATCAGCTAAGCTTCTTACATGACTTATATATAGAAACTGGTAGCCAATTTCATGGAAAAGCCGCTTATATTAAAACCTTACAAAAAGCATTAGATTTTAATGGTAAACGCTATCAAGAAGGAGAGCTGGAAACACTGGTCCCTGATATCACCGAGTTTTTAGTCAAAGATAGTATTAGAGGATGGTTATTTAAAGCCAATCATTTGGGGCGAGCTATTGCTTATCTTGTTATACGTGTTGACTTTACTCCACCTGGAGAAGAAGAAGCTGGACGAATTATTATCGATTTAAAAGCCAATTCAATGGCTAAAATAATCACTGCTACGCTATATATCCGAGAGCGCGATGTTATCGGTAAAAACCTGACAGAAATTTTCGCAGAAAAAGGTTATTTAAAAGAAACGCCAGAACTCATAAACACTTATGATTTATCCAACCAGATTTATTTCGACTGGCGAGCAAACTATGGTCAGCAGTTCTCAGCTAGAGGTACAGGAATATATGCAGAGGATCCTACCGCAAATCATCGACAAAGAGATATATCACAAAAAAACATTGTCGTTCTGACTTCAGGTGAAAATGATGCAAGACTGGTTAATGATGAAGAGGTCATTTTAGATCGAGACATCAGCTTTGATGCATCAGGAGAGATTTTAGCAAAGTATTTACGTAAAGCAGCTAAAAGCATGAACTATAATGAAAAAGTTGAAAGCACAACCGAATCATTACAGCAGCACATTCCAGAAAACCTATTTACTGAACTACCTGTTCATGCCTATATTTTAATGTTTCACATGGACTTACATCAACATTTATGGGTACATGTTGATGATATGTCGGTGTATGAGTATGACTGCCAACTAAAAGAAAAATTGATACTGCCTGAAGAACAAACAGATCTTATTGATATCCTAACCGCAGAAATGGATGTGTTAATGGATGATATTGTGCAAGGTAAATCTGGGGGAACTACGGTGATGTGTTCAGGACCTCCTGGTGTAGGTAAAACATTAACCGCAGAAGTGTATTCTGAAATTATCAAACGCCCTTTATATCGAGTCCATTCAGGCCAATTAGGCCTAAATGTTACCGAGATGGAGCTGCAATTAAAAACAACCTTAACTCGTGCTCAACGTTGGGGAGCTGTTATGTTGATTGATGAAGCCGATGTTTACATCAAACATCGTGATGATAATATTGCTTCTAATGCCGTTGTAGGTGTTTTTTTAAGAGTGTTAGAATATTTTAATGGCTTGTTGTTTTTAACCACGAACCGAGTCAATGATATTGATGAGGCAATTATTTCGCGCTGTATCGCCTTAATAAAATATGATTTTCCAAATCATGATGATAGGTATAAAATTTGGCAAGTCATGTCACATCAGTTTGAGTTAAAACTCCCAGAGTTATTAATTAATGAACTTACCTGTCTATTTCCACAGGCCAGCGGTCGAGATATTAAGGGCTTAACTAAGTTAGTTGCTAAATATTGTCATCATAAAACATTAGAACCTTCTTTAGATGTTTTCAAACGATGCAGTATTTTTAGAGGCATGGAAATTAAGAAAGCTAGCAATGACAGATAGCTATGAAAGATGAGCGCTCATGAGACGAATCATGATATTAATTAAATGATAACGTTGTTGTACTTTAAGGACAAACTTATTATCATGGAGCTAATTATCATGAAATAGTGTAACATATTTTAAAAAATGCACCAGAAAAAGCATTGTCCAATATGAGATGAGTCTGAAGAAAAGAGTTATTTCTAACATGA
>CAYMMQ010000170.1:0-4704 GCA_964391585.1 uncultured Ectothiorhodospiraceae bacterium | reverse complement strand
AGGGCGGGATTATACTTTGACCAATTTCTGTCCAAATAAAATTTGAGCTCTAAAGTTAGCATCCCATCCTGCACGTTGTAATTTCCCTGCTACACTGTCTTTAAAAGGATGAGCCTTAACCAAATTTAGTAGTACTCGCCTAATTGACGCAAGATTCCTAGCACCATCTTCAGCATAAATTTGGCATTCATCCTCTCTAAAACTAACATCTAAAATCCAGTGCTGACTATTTTCAATGGACCAATGGTGACGAATAGGCTTGGCTATTACATTTGTCGTTGAGTTCATTGATGTAATATAGTATGACGTTTCTTGCTGTACTTTACCTTTTATTGTCCGAGTGCGACGTACTTGCACAACACGTTGACTTTTTTCCCACTTATCAGCTTCACTTAGCCAAGAGGTAATAGGTAAGCTTTTATATTCACGCTCATTTATTCTACCATGTTCGCCATCAACATCCTGATATAAGTTCTGCTCTAGAACATCAGGGGTTTCTCTCTCCGTTTTATGAAAAAAAGCCTTAATCTCAGTAAGTAATTTTTTCTGATTCTCTTTTACTTGGAGAATATAGTCACCACCACCAGCAATAATCGCTTTTGCTGTCTTTGTTTGACAGTGCATTGCATCCGCTGTCACTATAGCTCCATTTATATTCATGCTCTCTAACATCGCTTGCATGACGGGAATTTCGTTCGTTTTATCACTTGTTTCCTGTTGATAAATAACGAGACCACTATCAACAACCATGGCAGTCATAAACTGTAATGCATGTTGAGAGTTATGTTTTGACCCTCGTAATACCTTACCATCAAAGGCAATATGCTCTTTACCTTGCGCTTCTCTCGCTTGATTAATACCTGCAAAAAAACAAGAAACAAAGCTATCAAAATTTATTCCTCTTATAATTCGCCCAATTGAATGACGTGTTGGTATCCCATTTGAAAATTGTCGATATTGCCTTAACCAAGGCAGTTGAGAGTCTCCAAATATTTTGATTCCTTTCCAACCTTTTGCACCAGATAAAACTGCTGACATGGTCAAAAAGATAATATCGGCAAGCTCATATTCTTTATTTATATCTTTTCTTGTATCTTCTATGGATTCTAACTGTTCTAAAAATGTCATTTGATAACCTCTATATTATTGATTAATATAGATTTGATCAATTTTAGGACAAAAAGTCCACTACTTTTGATATTTTTTTACTATTTATTTCTTCCTGTCTGTTTTATTTCGTTATTTTGATATTTTTAGTATGATCCCGCCCTGGGGTAAGGAGTGGTGAAAAAAGGTTTTACCACGATTCCTAGTTTTTCCCATGCTTTCATATTGAGGTAAATTGCTTCAAAGTCTTCGTTAGGAAAACCGATCATTTGATTGGGAATAGGGCGAATTCCAGACTCTAAAGTCCAAAAAAAACTACGAATATTGGTTTTTGGTGTAGCTCCTTTGCCAATGGTTTTCATCACATGCGGAGCAAAAGATTCATAACCATAGACTAGGTGAGAGCATCCAAATGTTCGCATAAAATTTAGAATTTCTGGGTTACATAAAGTAGCGTGACTGGTGCCGGACCAGTGGACCCCTTTGCAGCTTTCATCATGCTCTTTGTTATCTCGAAGGCAAGTTGGCTGCAAGCCTTCTTTGATCCATAGTTCTCCAATTTGTTTAATCCAAGTCCGTTTAGAGTATTGATCCATTGTCATTAGGTTTTCATCTAAAAAGGTGACAAAATCTATTTGATATTTTTCATAAGCATGTTTGACTAATCCAACAATATATTCAGGACTATGATAGCGTATGCTTCGACTATGATTATCTGGTTGATCAAATGCGACAGTAATACTTGTTTTATTATCAACGACTTTTTCTTCATAACGCATATCACCAGCAATACCAAGATGATAGCAGTAACGGCAGATTAAAGAACATCCATAACTAGCATTAATGTCGAGCCGACGTTTAGCTAACATACCTTCTTCAGAAAATAATACTTGGCTATTGGGGAAATACACTTCTTCTAATGGAAAAAGATCCCAGGCAGGATAGGGAAGATCATCAAGATCTTGAATTAATTTGCGCTGCTTGGAAAGGACTAGTTGATTGTCTTGTGAACGAGAAATGGTTCCATCGATGTTTGACCACTGCTGTTCTTTTTGGTCAATCATTTGTAAAATTTCAGGAAAAGTTTCAAAGGCTTCACCAATGACACCAATATCCACTTCAGGTAAAAATGCCATCATTTCATGAGGAAGTGAGGTAATTACACCTCCACCGAGGATAATAAGTGTATCTGGGCAAGTTTTACGACTATGTTGTACAATTTTTTTGATGGATGCATAAGCGGTTGTGATCCCACCAAGGGCAATTGCATCCCAGTCATCAGCTTTTAATACTTGTTCTAAAATTTCAGGACCATTTCTCCAAGCATTTTCATCATATAATTGAACGTGATGGTTATTTTCAATAGCAATAGCCGCTAAAAGAGCCATGCCATAAGGAACATGTCTTGGTTCATCTTCTTCACGAACCACCGGGTTGATTAATAATACTTTTGCCACTACCGTTCCTTCTTTTGAGTTTTGATTGATGCAGTTTAATTCGTTTAACCACTAAATTTAGAGAGAAATGTTGCTAATGGTGTGACCTCAATATGTTCACCAAATAAAATTCCCCCTTCTGTACAATTGTAGGTTTTACTATCAGTATTACTAACCATATCAAGAAAACAGTTTTTGTACCACATATAAGCGGGATCGGTGTAAAACCATTGTTTTAAAAAAGGGTTAAACACTCGCATATAAATAGAATCAAGGTTTTCTTTGCCTACCAAGTCAATGGCTTCATAATAATATTGAGTGTTTTCATAGGGGACATCATCATAATACCCAAAATCCATGCCTGTAACAGCAATATTGTTAATTTGAAATACTGCATCAGCCATCATCCAAGCAGTAGCACCAACATTTCCACCAGCATTTACGCAGGGTAAACCGTTAGATTTATATAGTTCTCTGGTGATACTATTAGGAGTATCTGGATCATCATACATTGGATTCCACCAGAAAATTTCCATGCCTGATTCTTTAGCCCGGTTAACAACTGCAGGAGAAGCTGAAGAGGAAAGTGCAATTTTCATTTTAGGGCCATGTGTATTTACCAACGCTAAAATCTCTTCGTTAACCTTTAATTGGTCTGAAAAACTTTCATCCAAATCTTGACGAGAAAAGTAGTCATCATTTTTTAAGTGTTCATGTGTTAAGTCAGGATCGCCAAACCAACGCACAATTCGAGTTGCATGAGGATCAATGGTAACAACTAAATCGGGGATAATTCCATGTCGCAAACAATTTAACATAGCACTTTCTGTGGCAATAATCACTCCATTATAATTAGCTGCTAGAATTTTCTGAATGCTATTTTGTCTTTTAATACTTGGGCCTGCAGCAATAACTAATGCCGAGTCTGATATTGCTTTTTGTGACTGATGTAATAATTTTATTGAGTTCCCTTTTTTTATAACAGGGAGATTAAGCTTGGCATTAGCAAGGCCTTTTTCGGTAATTCGCAGTTTTGTGAGCTCAGCCATTTCTCTAACTAGAGAAAGTCCTACACTCCCATTTTTATCGTATATAGTCATATTATTTTTCGTCAAGATCCCACATTACTTTCTTTTTTGAAACAAACGCAATACTGCCGCCAAGTTTCTTTTTAGCTTCTTTTTCAAATTTCTCTTCTAATGATGGTGCATCTTTATTTTCAGTATACGAAACTTGATTTTTAGTTTCGAAGTTCCCTTTTAAATAAGCTGACATTTTTTTCTCCTAGTTTGTCTAATATAGTGATTTAAGCAGATAGTTTAATAAAGTTTGTAAGCAAAAGCAGGCCAACATCGCGACTTTTTTCGGGGTGAAATTGCACACCATAGGTATTATTGTGTTTCACCGCGGCACAAATTTTTATGCCATTATAGTCACAAAATCCAAGAATATTCTTATCATGATAGGGGGTTACATGATAAGAGTGTAAAAAATAGAATTCATTATTATCTGGTATTGATTTAAATAAGCCTTCATTTTCTTGATTGTTTGTTTGAGTAATATTTTTCCAACCAATGTGAGGGATTTTATGTTTTCCCCCATTCTCGGTATATTCAGAAATTTTTTTAACGGAGCCTGGTATATAACCCAGACCATTACAATATGTATGCTCCTCACTAAAATCAAATAATAGCTGCATACCAAGGCAGATCCCTAGTAGGGGTTTATCTTGACTTACAAATTCATTTAAAGCGAAAATGAGTTGCCTTTTTTCAAGCACTTTCATCGCATCATAAAATGCACCTACACCGGGTAAAATTAATTTTTCAGCATTTAATATTCCATCTGGAGTGTTAACAAATGTCACTTCAATTTTTAGATATTCTAAAGCCCTAGCGATGCTAAACATATTGCCTGCACCATAATCAACAATACTGACCTTTACTTTAGACATGTTTTAGATGCTCTTTAATATCTGATATGCTGAGTAAGTTGTAATGTAATACAGATGAAATCGCTATGGCATCAATGTTATTTATTTTAGTATTTGTAAAATGCTCTAACAAACCAATACCTCCACAGCCAATGACAGGAACGGAGGCAATATTGTTAACTTGTTTTAATAGTTCGTTATCGAGTCCTTTCTTAGTGCCTTCTTGAT
>CAYMMQ010000169.1:0-4781 GCA_964391585.1 uncultured Ectothiorhodospiraceae bacterium | reverse complement strand
TAATAGAATAAAAGGAATAAAAAAATGGCAAAAGGTGAAGATTTAGAATTGGATGTTTCTGGTGGTGATAATGGTGAGTCAGCAGCTCCTAAATCAAAGAAAAAATTATTTATTATTATTGGTGTCGTAGTTTTTGTCATTATTGCAGCTGTGGCGGCTATGTTTTTTATGGGAATGTTTGGTGGTGGTGATGAAGTAGTTGCTGAAGATGTCGTGGAAACTGCAGATGGAGAAAAAAAAGCTCCTAAAGAAGAAGATGAAATTTTGGCAGAAGAGCCTATATATTGGCCAATAGAGCCTCCTTTTGTGATGAACTTTGAGGGGCCAAGTACTGCTAAATATATGCAAATAGAGTTTACAGCAATGACAAAAAGCCAAAAATCAATAGATGCCTTAAAGCTTCATATTCCCGCAGTTCGCAATGAATTGACATTTTTACTTGGTGCACAGAAGTTTTCAGAACTTAATACAGTAGAAGGGAAAAGCCAGCTTAGAGATGAAATTATTGAAACTATTAATATGATTTTAACTGAAAATGGTGCAAAAAAAGGGATAGAAACCATCTATTTTACTAGTTTTGTGATGCAATAATTTCTTTAATATAGGACTAAATCTCTGTGTCAGACTTACTTTCGCAAGATGAAATTGATGCTTTACTTCATGGTGTTGACGATGGTGAAGTTGAGGTTGAAGATGGCGTAGAAGATGGTGAGGGCCGTTCTTACGATTTTACTGGTGAAGATCGTATTGTTCGTGGGCGTATGCCCACGTTGGAAATGATTAATGAACGTTTTGCGCGTTACCTCCGCATTAGTTTGTTTCAGATGTTACGACGCTCTTGTGAAGTCTCCGTTGGTGGTATTCAAACCCTGAAATTTAATGAATATACCCATACTTTATTTGTTCCTACCAGTTTAAATATCATGAAAATGCCACCTTTGCGAGGTACGGCTTTATTTGTGATTGAGCCTACCTTAGTCTTTATTTTAGTTGATAATTTTTTTGGAGGTGAAGGTAAGTTTCATGCAAAAATTGAAGGGCGGGAGTTTACTCCAACTGAACGTCGTGTTATTCATATGTTCATGACCTTGTGTTTTGAAGACTTAGTAAAAGCATGGGAACCAGTACTACCCGTAGACTTTCAATATCAATCTCGTGAGGTAAATCCACAGTTTGCTAATATTGTAAGTCCTTCTGAAGTGGTGATTATCTCGCAAATTCATATTGAACTAGATGGTGGTGGTGGTAACATTCATGTGACCATGCCGTATTCCATGTTAGAGCCGATTAGAGAATTACTTGATGCAGGGATACAAAGTGACCGCAGTGATGTGGATACTCGTTGGGCAGAGGCACTGCAAAATGAAGTTCGCACAGTCCCCATCGATTTAACGGCAACTTTGGCGAGAACAAAAATGTCACTTCGTGATGTTATGTACTTGAAAAAAGGTGATATTATTCCCATTGAGCGTCCAGATCTAGCAACAGTTTGGAGTGAAGGACTCGCTTTGTTTAAAGGCAGCTATGGTATCCATAATAATCAAATGGCAGTTAAAATAGAAGAACGATACGAGCGACCAGAACATGTTGATTTGGGATTACCTGAATTGAGTGAAAATAACGATGATGATTAAGCAAAATTTGTAAGAATTAGGAGTAACGAGATGGCAGAAAATGATGATGCAAAAAAAGCGGATATGGAGTCGTTAGAAGAAGAGTATAATAATGCTGATGCTGAAAATGATTTAAATTTAGATCTAATCTTAGATGTTCCAGTTACTATTGCCATGGAAATTGGAAACACCAGGATTTCGATTCGTAATTTACTAAAGTTAAATCAAGGATCGGTGATCGAATTAGATAGAATGGCTGGTGAATCTATGGATGTGATGGTTAATGGTACCTTAGTTGCACATGGTGAAGTGGTTGTGGTTAATGAAAAATTCGGTATTCGTTTAACTGACATTATTAGCCCTACAGAAAGAATTACCAAACTGCAATAATTGACACTTACTATGAAACGCAAATACATCCTCTTACTACTCATCACCTGGAGTTGTTCGGTATTTGCTGAAACAGCACCTACAAGTCTGGTTGCTAATGAAGCAGTTGTGGTTGAAACAACTGAGCCGGCACAATCTGCAACACAAGACAAAATAAAAAAAGTCTCAAATGAAGGGGGGGAGCAAGATAAAACAACTCCAATCCCATTAACCCGGCCATTTACTGGAACAATTGGGGGGCAAACTCAAAAAGCAGGTGTCGTAGGTGTAGAAGATTTTTTTACCACTTTTTTAGCATTAATGTTTATTTTAATACTAATTGCTTTTATGACTTGGATTTTAAAACGTAGTGGATTAGTTGTCGGTAAAGGAGGGCAGGTAATTAAAATTTTAGCCACAGCTCCTGTTGGTAGTAAAGAAAAATTAGCCTTGATTGAAGTTGGGGAGCAACAAGTATTGATTGGCATTACAGCTAATCAAATTAATAAAATAATGACTTTGACGGAAGCTGTTGATATTGAAGAAAATATATCGACCAGGACTTCTCCAGCCTTTTTTAACACTTTATTAAAGCAGAAAAATGTATAGTCGAATTTTTTTTCTATGTTGGCTGTTTTTACCCGTTGAACTTTTTGCTCAAGTAGGTCTACAAGCTGTTACTGTGACAAATAATGCAGCCGGTGGACAAGATTATTCTATTACCATCCAAACACTGGTTATTGTCACTCTTATAACCTTGTTACCATCAATGTTATTAATGATGACATCGTTTACTCGCATCGTGATAGTTTTAGCTATCTTACGACAAGCAACCGGTTTGATGCAGGCCCCTTCATCAAAAGTTATTGTTGGTTTGGGCTTGTTTTTGACATTTTTTATTATGGCACCTGTATTTGATCGTATGTATGTTGATGGAGTAAAACCCTATCTAGACGAAAAAATCACTTCTGAAGTTGCCTTAAAAAAAATAAGTGTGCCGATCCATGAGTTTATGATTGCACAAACCCGAGAAAAAGACTTAAAAATGTTTTCTGATATCGCTAAAAAGGGGCCATATAGAAATAAAGCCGATGTTCCTTTTACTGTGTTGATCCCTTCTTTTGTCACCAGTGAATTAAAAACGGCTTTTTCCATTGGCTTTTTATTGTTTATTCCTTTTTTAATTATTGATTTAGTGGTAGCGAGTGTCTTGATGTCTATGGGTATGATGATGCTGTCTCCCTTAATCGTATCTTTGCCGTTCAAAATTATGTTATTTGTATTAGTTGATGGCTGGTCAATGGTGATGGGAACCTTAGCCAGTAGTTTTTACGTCTGAAAATATACCTTTTAAATTTAGCTATAACAAGCTATAACAACCTATAACAAAGAGTAAGGGAAATGGGACCAGAGTTAGTTTTGGATATTATGAGTGAGGCAGTAATGCTGATAATTATATTATTATTAATTATTCTCATTCCTGCTTTAGTGGTTGGTTTAATGGTGAGTATGTTTATGGCGGCAACTTCAATTAACGAGCAAACTTTGACTTTTATTCCTAAACTTTTAGTGACTTTTGGTGTATTGCTTTACGCGGGACCATATATGTTGTCTCGGTTATTAGAATATATGCACCAGATGTATATTAATATACCTTTGTATCTAAGTGGCCTTTTAGGCAGTTAATAGATGCAAGGTTTAGTTTATAGTACCACTGAGATTACCGCATTATTAGGTGCTTATATCTGGCCTTTTACCCGTATAGGAGCCATGATGATGGTGGCCCCTATTTTTTCTTCCAGAACTTTTCCAGTAAAGATTCGAGTTACTCTAGCATTTGTTTGTAGTATTCTTATTGCACCACTGCTACCTCCTTTGCCATTGGTTGATTTTCTTTCCGGTGAATCGTTAATGATTATGATTAATCAGGTGATTATCGGAGTGGTCATTGGTTTTATTTTACAACTGGTTTTTGGGGTATTTGTCTTAGCCGGTCAAATTTTTGCGATGTTGACAGGTTTGGGGTTTTCGATGATGAATAGTCCGCAAGATGGTGTACAAGTAACGGTAGTAGGACAAATGTATGTTATTTTGACAACATTGTTGTTCTTAGTGATGCATGGACATTTATTTTTATTGCAATTGGTGTTTGAAAGTTTTAATACCATACCGATTGGTTTTACGGGGGTTTCTACCAAAGGACTGTGGTTAATTGTTTCCTGGGGCAGTGATTTTTATAAACATGCCGTGCTGCTCGTTATGCCCGCAATTGCGGCGATGTTAATGGTAAATTTAAGTTTTGGGGTGATGGCAAAAGCAGCACCGCAATTAAACCCCTTTTCCGTGGGGTTTATGATCACTATTGTTTTTGGTTTTGTGGTGTTTTACATAACGCTACCGAGTTTATTACCTTATTTTACAAGTTTGATGGAAGAAGGTTTTAGTCTGGTGGATAAAGTGTTGGCGACTCATTAAAGGTTGTAAATCATGGCAGAAAATGAAGACGGCACAGAGAAGTCCGAGGAACCCACGGAGAAAAAAAAATCCAAGGCACGAGAAGATGGTCAATTACCTCGCTCGAAAGAATTAACCACATTACTAACACTGATTGCCTCAGTTATCGGCATGGTGTTTTTTGCCAATAGAATGCTAGATTCTATTCGTCTAACTTTCCACGACAATTATGTTAAAACAAGAGAAGAAATCTTTGATCCAGCATCTTTAATCCTTGGATTTAAAGATACTCTTAGTGATACGATTTGGGCAATATTCCCTTTTTTAATATTGCTAACGATTGCT
>CAYMMQ010000168.1:0-4870 GCA_964391585.1 uncultured Ectothiorhodospiraceae bacterium | reverse complement strand
TCGTTAATAAGCTTTAGTCACGTGACGTTAATAGTTGATGCGAGTTCTTTTGTTGCGAAAAAAGTTTTTTAATAAAAAGCTTGAGCACTTTAAAATTATTTTTACTCAATACAAACTTTACATTCTGTTCAGTCATAAAGCACACTTCATCTAGTTCACCCTGTAATAAAGCGTATTTGATTGTTTTAAAATAAACGGACTCATAATGTATTAATAGCTCATAAACCTCGGTAATATCTTTTTTAACCACTGCTTTAGCCAGATCATCTAAATAGATCAAAGTATTCCCCTGAAAGGAAAATATATCTGGACTTGATAATAACTGATGGCGAATGCCTTGTGATTTAGCTAAATTTTCCAAGGTGTTGTTATTTGTAAAAACGCAATCAACTCTCTCATCCACTTGATAATCTTGTTGAAAATCAGTCAAATTTCCACCACCCCAAACCCATAAACTATTAACTACCACCTGTTGTTGTAATTGGCGCTGTTGATTCACTTCACAATTAAATAACAACATTTGTATTTCAGTTAGTGTTTGTTGCCAATAGGCATTTTCGGCTTGATGAGATAACTCTTTTTGCACCACTTGCCCAATAGCAAAATCAATAGGAACAGTTTGCCAGTTAATCGCAGATGCTGATAATAAATACCAGTGATTTTTTTTATAATATACTAGCTGCCAGCTTTGATCTTGTTCTGTTTGATTAAAATAGCTATTGATCAGTTGGCATATTTGCTCTGCTTCACTATCGGATAATTCATTGGATAAGTCATGTGATAAAACTACTTGACGCAAATCAGGGTGTAAGTGAATGGTATTAACTTGATAAACCCACTGCCATTGATTTGATGGTTTTTTCTCAACGCTTAAATAAGAAAAAACCGCCATCGGAAATTTTTCTTGTAGATTTATCGGTTGGTTTATCGCTTGGTTGATCTGAGGATAAGCAGAAAAAGCAGCAAGATAGGGATAATAGGAGTTTTGTTCTTTGAGTTTAATTGCTTGAGCAGATGTAAATAAACGAGAAAAAGCAGGCATCTCGGGAAGAGAAATTTGTTGACATATTTCTTTGCTTAAACCGGTAGAAAAAAGACTTGGAATAACCAGTGTTAGTTTACGCTGCTGCTTATTTAACAAGCTTTACTCCATTGGAATTTATATACATTCCCACGAAGGACCGTGGGAACAAGGTGTATTATATAAGTTTTGACTTTAGATAAAAACCATTGGCGACACATGAAATTTATGACTAATTCTTTTTATTTGTTCAATATTCAATGCTCTTTTCCCGGTTAAAATCTCAGACACCACTCCCTGACTACCAATTTCGATTAAATCCGTTTGTTTTAGATGATGCTCTTTCATCAAATATTTTATCGCTTCAATAGGGGAGTTTTCCATTATTGGGTAATGTTGTTCCTCATAGTTTTCGATAAGCTTTCCTATTGTTTCAATTATTGGCGCTAAGTCATGCGCTTCATTTTCGCCTACTTCATCAATTAATTCATCTAAGGTATGAACTAAATTTAGATATTCTTTTTCAGAATGCGGCACTGAAAATATCGACTTAATATTGGGCCAAACTTTTGAAACAAAATCCAACTGTGTATTCATCGTTGTTATCCCTTCCATTTTTCTTTGTCATATTCTTTATGAGTCAGTACATGGCGAATATACAAAGTTTGTGTATTATAATGAATTGCAGCAATTAATCTTATTTTATTTCCACCAATGTTAAAAACGCTAAGATTTTTAACTTTATCCACACTTGGAAAAATCCTTTAGATCACTTTCAGCCTCAGATAAAATATGAATATCTTTAATATTTATATTTTATTTTTTGACTTCAATTCATCCAGAGATATAAAGCTTACTTTACTATTTTTAATTTTTTTCTTGTAATCAGTATATCTTCACGCCAAACTAGGTGATTAATTTTTGATATTTTTTATTTCATTGAAAAGTTCATCTGGACTAGGGTTACCTAAGATGCCTTCTCTTTCTTTGGTATAATCACCTGAGCCAATTTCACTCTGCTGCAAGAAGCGAACCATACCAACAGTCCCTAATTTTTCTGTTAAAATATCAATCCCAGTTTTTCTAATTTCATTAAGACTTAATATATTCGCACTCATACTTAAAACTCCTTTTTCTCTGGTTCCCATGCTCCAGCCTGGGAATCCCAATTAATATGTATGCACGATTAAATCTAACTACTCACCATCCAAGTCTTCCATACGGATTTTAACAATTTTACCATCAACTGAGTTCAGTTTCTGCATACTATCAATTGCTGTATTCATCTGTTTTTCATAGGTATGGTGAGTCAACACAATAATAGTCGCATTGGAAGAAGATGCTCGTTTTTCTTTTTGTAAAATCGATTCAATACTAATATTTTGTTCTGCTAAGATTCCAGCAATATTAGCTAATACCCCTGCTTCATCCTCTACACTAATGCGCAAATAATAAGATGTTCTTACTTGTTCAATATTAAGAACGGGAATATTACTGAGTTCACTGGATTGAAATGCCAAGTGAGGCACGCGGTTTTCAGGATCAGTGGTTAATACTCTAACCACATCAATAATATCAGCCACCACTGCCGAAGCGGTTGGATCAGAACCCGCACCTGCACCATAATACAAAGTTGGTCCTACGGCATCACCTTTGACCAGCACCGCATTCATTACGCCATGCACATTAGCTATTAATAAATCTGTTGATAACAAAGTTGGATGAACTCGTAACTCAATACCATTATCCGTGCGACGGCTAATGCCCAAATGTTTAATGGTATAACCCAGCTCACTGGCATATTCGACATCTTCACGAGTAATACAAGAAATACCTTCAATAAAAGTTTTATCAAATTGTAAAGGAATGCCATAAGCGATAGAAGCTAAAATGGTTAATTTGTGAGCGGCATCAATCCCTTCCACATCAAAGGTTGGATCGGCTTCTGCGTAACCTAAGCGCTGTGCATCTGCCAATACCTCAGCAAAATCCCGTTGCTTTTGTTCCATTTCAGTGAGAATAAAATTACCTGTACCATTAATAATCCCCGCTAACCATTCAATGCTATTTCCTGCCAAACCTTCTCTTAAGGCTTTAATAATAGGAATCCCACCAGCAACCGCAGCTTCAAAAGCGACCATCACCCCTTGTTTTTGCGCGACATCAAAAATTTCATTACCATGTTTGGCAATCAAGGCTTTATTTGCCGTGACCACATGTTTTTTATTGGCAATAGCGGTTAGAACCAGTTCTTTTGCTAAAACATCACCACCAATTAATTCAACAATAATATCTACATCAGGATCAGTCACCACATCATTAGGATTTTCAGTTAGCTTAATATTATCCGTATTACAAATTCTAGCTTTAGAAAGGCTTCTAGCACTGGCATGAGAAATAACAATTTCGCGCCCCGCCCTTCTAGCTATTTCTTCTGCATTACGTTGTAGCACATTCACCGTACCACCACCAACCGTACCTAATCCTAATAAACCAACTTTAATGGGTTGCAAAATTTTCTCCTAATTCTCAAAAGTTTTATCTAAGCGAAACATTTCTTTCATACTTCTTAATGCTTGACGTGTTCGATGTTCGTTTTCAATTAAACTAAATCGCACATAATCATCACCATATTCACCAAAACCAATGCCGGGTGAAACGGCAACTTTTGCATTTTTAAGCAGCAATTTAGAAAATTCTAATGAACCTAAGTGTAAGTAATGCTCGGGAATTTTTGCCCATACAAACATCGTTGCTTTGGGTTTATCAATTTCCCAACCTATTGCATTGAGTCCATCACACAAAACATCACGGCGACTTTGGTAACGAAGGCGTATTTCTTCCACACAATCTTGCGGCCCGTCTAAAGCTTGAATAGCCGCAACTTGAATAGGGGTGAACATGCCATAGTCTAAATAAGATTTAATTCGTGTCAACGCTGCAACCAGGGTGGGATTACCACACATAAAACCGACTCGCCATCCGGGCATATTATAGGTTTTGGATAATGAGTAGAACTCAACTGCCACCTCTTTAGCGCCTTCGACCTGTAAAATAGAAGGGGCTTTATAACCATCAAAGGCAATTTCAGCATAAGCAATGTCTTGAACGACCCAAATTTGATGCTCTCTGGCAATCGCAATAATTTTTTCAAAAAATTCCAATTCAACACATTGTGCGGTAGGATTTCCCGGGAAATTGATAATTAACATTTTGGGTTTGGGCCAAGAGTCTTTAATTGCTTTTTCAAGCTCGGCAAAAAAGTCTCCGCCCGGGATCAAAGGTACATGACGAATATCAGCACCTGCTATCACAAAACCATAAGGATGAATGGGATAAGAAGGATTTGGTACTAATACCGCATCACCTGGCCCAACCGTTGCTAGTGCGAGATGAGCCAAACCTTCTTTAGAACCGATGGTGACAATCGCTTCGGTTTCAGGATCTAAATCTACATCATAATTACGTTTATACCAATTACAAATCGCTTTACGTAAACGTGGAATCCCACGAGATAAAGAATAACGATGAGTATCCTCTCGCTCTGTTGCTTCAACCATTTTATCAACAATATGTTTTGGGGTTGGTTGATCAGGATTTCCCATACCAAAGTCAATAATATCCTCTCCGGCAGCTCGAGCTTTTGCTTTTAGTTCATTTACAATATTAAAGACATAGGGTGGTAGGCGTTTTATACGCTGAAAGTCATCGTTCAAGGTCGGTTACTCAAAAAGATAAAAGGAAGAAAATATATTATTTTCATTGTGTATTTCTAGTACTGTATCATAGGTTAGTTCTTAAGATAAATATTGCTCGAAACTGTTCCCCCTCTTTAGCAAAGAGGGGTTA
>CAYMMQ010000167.1:0-4886 GCA_964391585.1 uncultured Ectothiorhodospiraceae bacterium | reverse complement strand
ATTGCTACAACCTGATTTACATTTGCAATGAACTGCCTTTTCCATCCCGTATATCTCTGATTTCTTGTTATATGTTCCCATTAGTAATCATTTTAAACTTGGGAGATCAGAGTATCTGTGCCCAATTCATTTTAGTTCGAGGAAAACGATAAATTTAACCTTAGGAATAAATTGAGTTTTTGAGATTTATTCAGCCTCCGAAGACTTGAACTTTGAGTCAAACGTTGAAATTGGCCAAAAAGCGGGGTTTTGCAAAGGTTTCGTATGGTGATAATGATAACTACTTTAATGCAGGTTGCACAAGTAGTATTTTGATGAATTTTTTTCGTCTAATATCAAAAGAAGGCAACGAAGAAGATTTAAAATATATTTATAAACCTGTACGCGTTCAGTTAATTATCTCTTTTAGAAAGACTTTTACAAGCCCATCGATTGAATACTTATTTACATGTGAAAGTCCATCTTTTATAAGTGCTTTTGTTTCCTTTTCATCTGACAATAATTCAACAATTTTTTGTGAGAAGATTTCAATTTCACCCACCGGAAGAATGTGTTCTTGTTGTTTCAAGGAAAGAAGATCACGCAAAGGACCACCACCATCAGTAGCTACAAAGGGTAATCCAGAAGCCATCGCTTCTAGCAGGACCACCGGAAAACCTTCCGTTTTTGATGGCATGATGTAAATATCCGAAGCAGCGTAATAAACCTCAATATCCTTATTAGGAATCGCACCTTCCATCCTTATTAAATTACCTAGTCCATATTTTAATATGGAATTATACAGCAACTGGCTTACATCATCTCCTAATCCAGGCCCGCCGACGACTAAAAAAAACGCTTCAGGTATTTTTCCGACAACATAATTGACAATCTCGGGTATGTAGTGAGCACCTTTTGATCTATTTAATTGGTGTACAAATAGCACAACAATCTTGTTCTCATCAAGCCCTAGTCTTTCCCGCGCATCTTTTTTGCTATGTCCTTGAAAACGTTCCACATCCAACCAATGAGGCATCAATTTAATTCTCTTTGGGTCTACACCATATTCATCTATATAAAATTTTGCCATCCGAGGTCCTGGGGTTATAAAGTAGTCAGTATATCTAAGTGCCATAAATAATGACCACCTTCTAAAAAAACTTCCCTTAACATCCTTCTTTTTTAATTCACTACATTCAAAATAATACGTTCGCCCACTCAGAATACTTGTTATCAGTTTTGATAATAAGGCTGAACGGCGAGAAAAGTAGCTATAAAAACACCTGTACCCTAACAACCATGCACTTAATAAAACGATAAATTGCTCTATTTGGCTCCATGGTTTGCGATTAAATTTTTGCACGTAAATTCTTCTTGCGTTGCTAATTTCAATTTTTCCACGCCCAGCTTCAAAAATTAAGAACATATCAACCATTGAAGAGACTTTTTCTACAAAACGGTACTGGTTTACTACATTCAAACTTGTATCTTTGTCGTAAAGTTCTAATATATAACACAATTTAAATTTCTTATTCTTCAATTACTTAATCTTCCTATATTTTCTCTTAAAAGGCGAAGCTCTTCAAATGTAAAGATTCTAGCAATAAATATAATTAACAAATACAATATTATACCTAATAATGATACATATACAATATTGGATTCAGAAAAATATAAAACAAAGAACCCGGCGACTAAGAATGATAGGATAGGTTTTAGCATCATTGTGCAGATCGGGATTCCCGTAATAGATTTGGAAATAAACATAAATCCGGTCAAGAATCTGATTCCAAAAGCGATTAAAGTAGCAATACAGGCACCGATGTAACCATACCAGGGCACTAAAGCCAAATCAAGCATCAGATTTACAATCAAACAGATTACATTTTGTATAATCAATAACCGTTGTTTATCCAGTGCAACTAGAGTGAGGCTTTGTAAAAAGTCGTTAAAAGAAAAGATAATTAGCCAGATCAATATTTGAAAAGATATGCTCGCTTTTAAGAATTTTGTCCCAGCCAAAATTAAAATAATTTCATCAGCAAAATTCATTCCAAGGAAGACGATTAAAAGACTAATAACCAGCAGAAATTTGTATGCCTGAATAACAGTATTTTTCAATTTCTCCCGCCCTAATCCGGATGGGTCGGATAAACGAGATAGGATAGGAAATAACGCCGTTATAAAGCTTACGGGGATAATAGATAGACGCAAAATTATCGTATATGGCAATTGAAATAGGGCTACATCGGTGGCTCCTTTTAAATATTTCAGAACAAATATATCTACATGAAAAGAGCCCATTAAAAGCAGCGTAGATATTCCAAAAGCATATCCACTTTGAAGCATAGATCGACCCAGTTTGAAATCAAGAGAAAGCCTATGCCAGTTGATAGTTTTAGATACTAAGAAGGATAAAATAATTGCGGCTACAATTGTAGCAGCAAAATAGGCTTGAAACAGCGAAATAAAGCCGATATCAAAGTGTTTTATGTAAATAACCGAAGTGACAAATAGTGAGTAAATGATCAAACTTGCCAGGGGTTCATACTCCATTTTTTCTAGCCCCCTCATAACGGCAAGAAGTAGATTGATAAAGGAGAAACAAATCTGAGTCGCTATGGCAAAATACATTGCCTTAACTAGAATAATTGAAAAATCATAAAATGCAGTGATTATAATAAAAAAGGCTATCATGGATGTGAAAAGTATTAACCTGATTGAAATCGCCCCATTTAAATATTTTTTTCCTTGATAAGGCAATTTGGATACTTCACGCGTTACAATCTCTTCCACACCAAGATTAGCAAGAATTAAGAAAAAGAGAACGAATGTACAAACAAAAGCATATTCACCATACTTTTCGATGCCTAAGTATCTTGTAATAATTGAAATTGTAACCAACCTGGAGACAATTTCAATAGACTTTGCACCGAAAAGCGAGAATATGTTTTTGGTTAGTTTTAAAACTTGTTCCATCTTGATCCAGAAATAGAGGATTAGTATAATTTTATCGGTTAACTACCCTGTGAGTTTCTATATCTTCTTTGTTCTAAGTCCTTTTTTATAATCTCATTAATAGATTATTTGTTCTATCTCCACAATTAATTCAGAAGTACCCATTGGGGTTTTCATTGTGCCATTTCCAGGCCGAAATCACAATAGTTTCAATGTCTTCAAACTTAGGTTTCCACCCCAATTCTTTTTTCGCTAGTTCCGAGGAGGCAACAAGAATTGCAGGATCACCAGTTCTCCGTGCTACTATTGAATATTTAATCTTTCTACCGCTCACCCTTTCAACCAGACTTACCAAATTCATATTGGAAAATCCCTTTCCATTTCCCAGATTATATTTTCCTTTCGGGTTTTTATCTAAATTTTTCAAAGCTTGGATATGGGCTTGTGCAATGTCAATGACATGAACATAATCTCGTATACAGGTTCCATCCTCAGTAGGGTAATCATCACCAAAGATCTGAAGCTGGTTTCTCTGTCCCATTACTGTTTGTATAATTATCGGAATCAAATGGCTTTCATGTCGGTGAGCTTCTCCAAGCCGTTTACTAGCACCAGCTGCATTAAAATAGCGAAAGGCATTAAACTGAAATCCATAAGCTAGGTGATACCAGTCCAGCACCTTTTCGAACATGAGCTTGGATTCGCCATATGCATTTATAGGAACTTGAGGATGTTTTTCATCAATGGGAGTGTATTTCGGTTCCCCAAATGTTGCGGCAGTGGAGGAAAATATCATTTTGTAACACCCAAACTCACGCATCACTTCCAAAAGTGTAATACTATCGACCGTGTTGCGCTGAAAGTAAAGGGCAGGATTACTCATTGAAAGCTCGATAGTCGTTTCAGCAGCAAAATGAATTACAATGTCAATATTATGGATTTGGAATATATTTTCCAGCAACTCTCGATTTCCAAAACTCCCCTCGTACAGAATTGCATCGGGTAATACTGCGCCTCTGTGGCCTTCTTGGAGATTATCTATTACAATAATTTCATGGTTTTTATCTAAAAGTTGCTCAACGCAGATGGATCCAACATATCCTGCTCCACCGGTAACTAATAATTGCATTAATTTCACTCCGTTTTTTTAATCATATTTAATAAGTCCATTGGCTGAGTTATAATAGAGATAACCCTAACGTTGTAAAAGTTGAGGATGCCGTTCCTTTTACTTCTGTGTGGGACTTTGCGAATAAACATGGCGGCATGTTTAGCAAAGCAATCAGGCCCTGTCAAACTATATTTTAATATTTTGACACTACACTTGCCCCAGCGTCAGTAACCTATTGAAATTACGACGTGCCATGTCTGAAAATACCACTTTTCCAGCTTTTTGGTACAAATGCCCATAAAGTTGGGTTATAAATTGTATACAAATGGTTTTATCTTCACAGCGCTTCTTTTTTGTGTAAGCATCGAGTATTCTGTTTAATCATAGATAGGAATGTGATCTCAAACGGGTGGATATTTGTCGGAAAGAGCAAGTCAAGAGCGGTATGAGTGATTTCAGTAATTAGTAAGAGACCATGGAAAAGTGCTCAATTCATAGATAATATTTTAGCCTGACATCGAAATTGGGCGAAATAGGCTATTCTCAAGGGTCTTAGTAGAACCCAGTATTATATAAAATTAAAAACCAATTATGATCATTGCTGAATCAATAAAACATTCATAGTTTCATTTGATTAGGTCGATTAATCAAATTATGATCTTTTCCATGTATAGGACATCGTCACAGCATAATTCCAAACGGCACCCACGATGATACCGGCAAACGCTGCAAAAACCCATATCGTTTTCTTTTCAAAAAGGTAGGCTGCAATTCCCACGCTCGCCAAGGCCCACACACTGCAAGACAGAGTAAATGACAGACAACCTCGCCACAATAT
>CAYMMQ010000166.1:0-4910 GCA_964391585.1 uncultured Ectothiorhodospiraceae bacterium | reverse complement strand
AGCCAAGCCCAATAAAGCGACTGTGGTTAATATGTTAAATGTCATTCGACCTAGTAGTGTCACCAGCCCGACAACACCTAGCAGTGCTTATTCCAAAGTTGATGGAGATAAAAACAGTAACTCTAAAATAAATAAACAAATAGCTAAAAATAGTGAACAAGAAGAACCTGTTACCATACTAAAACGAGCAAAAAATAAAAAAACAGAGGAATCTGCTGATATTGATTATATGCGTAGCACCAGTGCTGCTTTATTAGAACAAACACCACAACGCTCTCGCTTATTAATGTTTACCTTGATTTTGCTCATTTTATTTTTTTTCTTTTGGGCATCTTTTGCCGAACTAGACGAAGTCACTCGTGGCGATGGTAGAGTTATTCCATCACAAAAAATACAAGTTATTCAAAATCTAGAAGGTGGGATTATTGCTGAAATTTTAGTGTCAGAAGGCCAGGTAGTTGAAAAAGATCAGATTCTGTTACGCATAGATGATAATAACTTTGAATCAACCTATATGGAAAGTCGTCTGCGTTATCTTGAAATGCTTACTAAATCCGCTCGTTTAAAAGCTGAAGCTGAAGGAAAAGACCGTTTTGAGGTCCCTGATGAAGTGATAAAAGATGCACCGAAATTGGCAAAAAATGAACAATTATTATTTAAGTCTCGCCAGAAAACCCTAGACAACACATTGACAATTACCCAACAACAAACCCAAAAACTGCGCCATGAATTATCCGAGGCAATTTCCAAAGGCCGACAAATTGCCCGAGATCTAAAACTTGCTCGTAAAGAACTTAAAATTATCAGCCCCTTATATAAAAGTGGTGCAGTTTCTCAAGTTAAACTGATTCAAGTAGAACGACAAGTTAACGGTTATGAAGGCGAATATGATGCAATTAAAACTTCTTTGCCTCGTTTAAGACTTAATATTAAAGAGTCAGAAGAAAAAGAAAAAGAAGCGATTTCAAGTTACCAAAGCAAATCAAGAGAAGAGTTAAATACAGTGTTGGCAGATATTCCTAGAATGAGAGAAACAATTGGAGCCTTACAAGATAAATTAACCCGCACTTCTGTACGCTCCCCCGTTCGTGGAACGATAAAACAATTATTAGTTAATACTATTGATGGAGTTGTTAAACCAGGAATGGACTTGGTTGAAATTGTCCCTTTAGATGATAAACTTGTTATTGAAGCAAAAATCCGTCCCGCAGATATTGCCTATATTTATCCAGGACAAAAAGCCAAAGTTAGCTTCACCGCTTATGACTCAAGCAAATACGGTAGTTTAGATGCAAAAGTTATCTTTATCAGTGCCGATACTATAATGGATGGCAGCAAAGGAGATGAAGCGCCTTTTTATCGGGTTAATGTTAAAACAGATTTAAATCATTTAAAAAGTGGCGATACAGAACTACCAATTATCCCTGGAATGGTCACCGAAGTTGATATTCTAACAGGTAAAAAAACTGTCCTAGATTATATACTAAAACCGGTACTACATACGAAAGATAAAGCATTAAGTGAGCGATAAATCATGAAGCTAATACTCTGTTCTTATAATGAAGATATCTTGCCAAAATGGCAATCACAGATCAAGCAACGCTATGAGGATATAGTTATTTGTCGAGAAGAAAGGCCATTAACGGATTATATCGAAGAGTTATCTTCAGTTGAGCATTACTTGATCATTTATCACCTAAAATCTGGGGTAAATGAAGAAAATGCCTTACATACCTTTTTAAAACAATTTCCTATTGCCAAAAATATGCTTGTGCTTGTTAATATCCCTGATACCGATCAAGGGATCCGATTATTATCTGCAGGTGTGCATGGTTATGCCAATGCACATGTTAACACTAATAAACTATTGGGGATTATCGATATTATAAAGCAAGGGGAAATCTGGGCTGGGGAAGATGTGTTAAGCAAATTATTAAATAAATTCCCGAGTGACTCGAGCAGTTATAGACGCGATCCAAGCTTAAATGAATTATTCTCTAACCGAGAAAAACAGATTGTCGATCAAATTGTACAAGGGAAAACTAACCCTCAAATTGCCGATGAACTATTTATCACTGAGCGCACAGTAAAAGCACATTTAACTAGCATATTCAAAAAAACCGACACCAAGAATCGTTTCGAATTGGCAGTGAAGTTACAAAATATATAAAATTAACTTTTAAATAACGCACCTAAACGAGAAAAAAAACCAGCACTTTCTTTTTCTGGGAGTGGTTGAACATAAGTTATACTTTGTTCACTTTTTTCTCGTTCTTTTTGTAAGTGGGCTCTAATTGCAGCCTTCTCTTCTTCACTAATATCAATTTCTATAAAACTATTATCTTTACGTAATAAGAAGCGTCCTAATTTATCTAAAAATTTTTCATTAATATCATCACAAGAATATGAGCGCTCAATGACATCAAAATTATAATGATTGTGAATGGTTAAATTAATACTTTGCGCTTCAAGATCAACACTAAAACGAATTAACACAGGAATTTTTCGTTCTATCATAAAGCAAGCTATTGCTTGCGTTGCTTCATTGTGTTGCCGACTCCATTCAAAAGGAACCTTCTTGGCCGTTAAAAACTTTATCTGTTGTTCCACCTCAGACTGAGAAAACACATCCAGAGGAAATTTCCCTTCCCCAGAACAGTAAAAACGAAACATGATTTCCTTTAATTCATCATATTTTGCCACGCCACCAAATTTATCAGTTGATAACTTATAGTCTTGTTGCACCAATTCACCTAAATTTTTATAACGAGGGCTATATTCACCTATTCGAATCGGTTCTTTTAAAAACTCTAAATACTCTACGATTTCTTTAAAATAATCATAGATATGCTGCATTTTAGGTAAAAGCTTTTCCTCATATACTTGTTGTAATTTTTCTTGAGAACTAAGAAGAAGCGCTTCCTCAGCTTTCTTTTTGTCCGCCTCTTTTCGTAACTCGTCACGTAAACTCATTGTTATTCCCTAAAAGTTCATCTATCTGTTTAAGTAAGAGAGTATATCCTCATCGATAAATAAATTAAATAATTGAGGAAGTTTTTATGGTTGAAATATCATATAATACTAGAGCATTAATCATGGAACGTATTGCTGATGTCTGAGATACATGAAAAACTAGAACAATTTGTTGATAAAATGCCTGCATTTCCTAGCAGTGTACATCAAATTTTACAATTAACATCCGATGTCAATTCTAATCCTAAAGATCTGATTAGCGTTATTGAAAATGATCCCGTACTGACCTTAAGAATTCTAAAACTGGTTAATTCTGCTTATTTTGGCTTATCTCGTGAAGTAACATCCATCAAAAAGTCCGTGGTTTATATTGGGCTTAATAGCATTAAAAATGTAGCTATTAGTATTGCAGCTATTGGAGCCTTACCAACAGCTAACAAAGTATCAGGTTATTTAACCGATAAATTTTGGCTACACTCCTTATCCACTGCAACAATTTCCCGCTTACTCGCTCGTCACCAAGGTGTTCCAGAGACTGAACTAAGTGACTACTTTGTGGCTAGTTTACTTCATGACATTGGTCAATTAACCTTAGCGTTATTTTTACCTGCTCCATTTAAGCAAGCTTATGACTTAGCCAAAGAGAAAAAAATCCCCATCCATGAAATGGAAATATCCATAATTGGCGAAGATCATGCTATTGTTGGTGCAATTTTAGCCGAAAAGTGGAAACTTCCCAAAAGTTTAATTCATTGTATTCGCCACCATCATCACCTTGCTGATTTTGAGGATGTGCCTGTGTTAGATAAAGTCGTTTTTGTTGCCAACCAAGTCAGTAAAATGATCGTCTCTGAATCACACCGAATATCAGAAGTTGAAGCAGTTCCAGATTATATACAGCAGTGGTTAGGAATGCCCTTAGAAGATGTCGCTCCAAAATTCCCCTACTTAAATGATGAAATTTTAAAAAGTCGTGCTTTTATCGCTATTGGCCAATAATCAGCTCATAAATAATCTAAGATTATAAGGAATAAAATAATGGAAGTAATATTTCGAGGTGTTCGAGGTTCAATAGCTGTTCCAGGTGAGAATACCATTAGATACGGTGGCAATACGACTTGTATTCAAATAAAAACAAATGCGGGCGATCATATTATTATTGATGCTGGAACAGGGATCCGCATCGTTGGTGAAGAGCTTATTCAACAACTTCCGGTTAAATGTGCCATTTTCATTACCCATACCCACTGGGATCATATCCAAGGTTTACCTTTTTTTATTCCATTTTTCATCCCAAGCAGTGAAATTGATATTTATGGCACATTTGATCCCATTTATAACAAACACATTAAAAATATTCTCAGCCAGCAGATGGATTATTGTTATTTTCCTTTACGTGAAAATGAGCTTAAATCAAAAATAAGTTATAACAATGTTCGTGAATTGGAAACCATTGAATACGGTAGTGCAAAAATTACCGGAATTTTAATGAATCATCCTGTGCTAAATCATGGTTATCGTGTTGAAGCAGATGGCAAGTCAATTTTTTTCACCGGCGACCATGAACCACAGCATAATTTTTATGCACCTGGTGAAGAAGGTTATGATGAGTTTCAAGCCAATATTGAAGAAAAAGAAGATATTATTGTAGACTTTATTAAGGATGTGGATATTTTAGTCTTTGACTCGCAATATACTGAGTTAGAATATCCACAAAAACTGGGCTGGGGACATGGTTTTTACCAAAAAAGCATCAGCTTGGCAAAAAAAGCCAATGTAAAAAAGCTGTATTTAACTCACCATGATCCCATCCGTACGGATGAAGAACTGGATCGCATTTATCAAAAGCTTAAAGCGGATAAAGAACTGGTGGGTGAGTTGGATTTTGAAATGGCAAAAGAAGGTATTATTATTTCCTTATCATAGGTTAGTGCTTA
>CAYMMQ010000165.1:0-4930 GCA_964391585.1 uncultured Ectothiorhodospiraceae bacterium | reverse complement strand
ACTTGCCCTTTGCTTGATAATTTTGTAGTATTCATCAATCTATAACCTCAAAGTAAGATTAAAGTAAGAATTATAGTGACTGCTTACACAATCTGTCAAATATTATTCTGCTGAATAACTTTCAAGTTATTTCCACAAGTTGACGAATTTAAATTAATAAGCTAAATCTTCTTAAATATTATAGTATTAGGTGACAAATATCATGGCTAGAATAGTAATGTTATTTATTATTTTTGCTGCTAATATCACAGTTGTTGGTAGTTCATAATGACCTATAGTGTAGTACACTTATTATGAACTATAGGTGTTTTGTTTGAGTCTAATCTGTCAATGGGAGCGCTGAATAATTTGATTCTATTTATACAAAGCAGCTCCCATTTCTATAAATTCTGTTTAATGCATTATCAGCGATACTCATTAATTCTTGATGTAACCTGCCTGGATTGTAATATTGAAAACTATACGAATTTACGAATTTACGAATTTAGAAAAAAGGGAAATATATTAAATCATCATCCGCTTTTTGCTGTTGGCTCAGTCTAGTTTGTTCTGTTTAAAAAATGTCTAGACTTTTGGGGTTGAAATACTTTGTGCCTGTCACCTTATGCTGTACAATGTTGTCTTATATTGTATAACTATAATAGGGTGAGATGAAGGAGCTTTAATGATGACTGAGATGCAAACAGAGAGTAATAAGGCTGGTCGTGTTCAGGTACGTTTACCAGAAGGCTTGATGAAACAGGTTAGGTTTCGTACTGAAGAGCAGAGACTTTATGCCGATAGCAGTGATTACATTCGTGATCTAATTCGTAAAGATGCAGAGTCTATGCAAGATCCGAATCATAAACTCTATGAATTTCTTGCTCTGGGGCTTATGGCAGATGAAAGTGAATTCACGCCAACTTCACTTGAGGAAATTAAAAACATTGCTAAAGAAAAATTCAAAAAGTAAGTAGCATAGATGAAAGATATTGAACCTTATTACTATTATCCTGCCAAGCTACAATTAGCGTGGGCATATCATTATAATGAAACGCATTATGGTGAAAAGCATGCAGAAAGGTATGTTGAAAAAATGAGGCAGGCAATTAAAGAAAAGCAGGATTCAGGTGAACATAAAAGCTTCTCTCAATATATAAAAACTAATCCAAAAACAAAAGCTGCCAGAATTGTAATAGATAAAGTTTACTTTTTTCGTTGGGTTGAAAAGCCAAATCAGAAAAGAGGTTATACCATTTTTTATCGTAAAATGTCTGCTGGTAATATTGGAGTTATTGGTGTTTTACAGGATGGTGCAGATTTCCCTAACTGTCTGAGTGTTAATATAGATCAGGTAATACCAGAAATTATAAGAGATATAAAAAAATTCTCATGATGTTTATTTTGGCGTCAAAATTATTTTCATTATAGATTTGTGATAACAATAATAAACGTAAAAGAGCCTCCTAAAGTGAAGTGTTAACTAAATCAGGGCAGGATCATTTGTAGAAAAGGTTATATTTTTTACAGGGGCTAATATTACCAAATTTCTGGCGGTTTTTGTGACGTATCAAAGACTCTCAGTATTTCAATTTGATTCCCTATTACTCGATAGGGGATAATGTAATGGCTTTTGACTAGCTCTCTTGTACTAAAAACACGTCCTGTTCGCCCCATGTCTGGCATTACTAATAATAGATTAATCGTCTCTTTAAGTTCTTTGATAACATTCTTAGCTGCTTCAGGATTATCCTGGGAAATATATTCGGCAATACTTTCTAAATCACCTAAAGCACTATTAAGGTATTTTATGACCATTTTTCAAAAAAGGCGTTTACTTTTTCCTCGCTGGCAAAATCCCCCTTGTCAGCTTCTTCAATGGCTTTTATCGTTTCGCTGATCTGCCATTCATTTAATTGAATGTAGTTTTTTATTGCTTCAGCGGCTAAAAATGACTTTGTTCTGTGGGTTGCTTCTGCTAATTTGTCTAAACGGGTTTTTACTGAATCATCTAACCTGAGTGTCATTGTGGTAGACATGATGTTAACCTCAAAATATTATGTGGACTATGTATACATAATATCACATTATAAAAGCGATCTAAAACTTCCATCAAGCTTGGATGCAAAACTGAACATGCATATTAAAGAAAAGCAGGATTTAGATGAACATAAAAGTTTCTCGCAATACATAAAAACTACTCTAAAAACAAAAGCTGCCAGAATTGTAATAGATAACATTTATTTTTTTTGTTGGGTTGAAAAGCCAAATCAGAAAAGAGGTTATACCATTTTTTATCGTAAAATGTCTGCTGGTAATATTGGAGTTATTGGTGTTTTACAGGATGGTGCAGATTTCCCTAACTGTCTGAGTGTTAATATAGATCAGGTAATACCAGAAATTATAAGAGATATAAAAAAATTCTCATGATGTTTATTTTGGCGTCAAAATTATTTTCATTATAGATTTGTGATAACAATAGTAAGTACTAAATTAAACGGCTGGAGTAAAACCATGACAACTCAAATGATTATTAGAATCGATGATAATTTTAAAAATAAAATAAGCCAGTTAGCTAAAAAAGAGGGTAAAAATTTAAGTGAGTTAGTGAGAGAACTTTTAACTAAATATACCCAAGACAACGGCATGGCTTCCCATATTGATAATTTATGGGATAATATTTCTAATCAGTTTCAAAGCACTGGTGTACTTGTGTCTGACATTGATGCAGCAATAAAAGTAGTGCGTAGCTATAATGGATAAGGTAGTTATAGATACCAATATTTTTATTACCATTGCTTGACAATTTTGTAATATTCATCAATCTATAACCTAAAGTAAGAACTATAATAGCTGATTAAAGTATTGGTCAAATATTTTCTGTCGTATGGCTTTCAAGCTATTTCCAAAATGTTTACGAATTTACGAATTTAGAAGAAAATCAATATCACTTTTAACTCATTTAATTACTAAAAAAAACCTTAAATTATGCTATCATTTATGTATTGAGTTAACTAACTTAACACTATGCCATTAATCGAAAAGTCTCCTGATGAAAATAATTATTATTACGATGTATATTCCCACACCATCAAAATTTAAAAACCCCTTTAAAAAGAGCAATTGATGGAGTCATGTACTTTTTGTGGTAATACCCACATTAAAAAAACAATCACTGATTATATGCATAAAGATGGCAATTATTACATGATTATTAATAATGTTCCTTGCTTTAAATGTGAATATTGTGGTGAGAATTATTTTGAGTCTAAAGCCTTAAAGCAAATCGAAAAAGAATATATTGCCATTCAAAATGGAAAAAAAACACTGCAAGCAATTTCGGTTCCTGTTGAAGATTTTAGGCAGTTAAATGTTCTATAATCGCTGATGAGTTTTGAAAAATGGATGATTAAATAATGATATTCTGAGAATATTTCTGGGGATACTAGTCATAAATCGTGCAATTTTTGCATCTTGGCCATGGACAAAATACATTAAAGTACATTAACTGTTTTAATGAAATTGGAAATTTCAAATTAATTAAGTATTTGATATATAAAGAGGTATTTTAAGGTATAAGCAGGTTTTTTTCTGTCAGTATCCTCCGAAGGTGAATGTCGGGATTCGAATTCCGCCGAGCGCACCATTTCTTTATTTTTCAATATGTTACAAGAGGGATAAAAAAATATTACATTTTCATATTTGAAAAATTGTTTTTCATTATTTTTTCTTTATGACACGTTCTGATGGTTGTCTAAAAAGATTTTCCCTCGCCTTGATTTGAGTTTAAATGACTTAACCAAAGCTGCCTCTTTATGTTTAATTGACTTATACTCTATTAGCTAATAAACTTAGCTAATAGATTTTGGAAGGAGTTAAAAATGCATCAAGTCACTATTCATGAAGCAAAAACAAATTTATCAAAATTAATTCAAGAAGCATTAAATGGTGAAACCGTTATTATTGCAAAGGGGAAACTACCCCTTATTAAACTTGAGGTGTTAGCTGAAGCTAAGAAAACTCGTCGAATTGGCGGGGCTGCAAAACTGAACATGCATATGGCGGATGATTTTAATGAACCACTAGATGATTTTTCTTTATATAGTTGAAAATGAAAATACTGATTGATACTCATGCACTGTTATGGCTTATTACAGGAGATAAGCAACTTAGTGCAAAAAGTTCACAAATTTTTTCCGATACTGATAACGAACTATTTTTTAGTATGGCGAGCTTTTGGGAAATCTGCATTAAAGTTAGCATAGGGAAATTACAACTCTCAGATAATTGGGATACCCTTATCAAGGATGAATTAACATATAATTCTATTAAACTATTACCTATATCAGAAGCACACTGTCTTCAAGTCATACAATTCCCCTTTTATCATAGAGATCCTTTTGACCGCCTGATTATTGCTCAGGCCGTTGTAGAAGAAATGCAGATAATGACTGCTGATAATATTTTTTCACAGTATGAAGTAAAAACTATTTGGTAAAATCTCCATTTGTTTATTAATCCTTAATTAAAATTATATTTTCCGAGAACTTGGGATCAAACAATTCTTCAACACACATTAAATTAAATCCTTGTAACATCCAAGCTCGGTTATCAATAAAAAGGCTATTGGCTAAACGAACAGGATTGACGATACACGTATGACCTGAAACAACTAAATCAATATTTTTAATTTCTTGCCTAATTTCGCCCTTTAAGCGAGTTCTACCCCATAGAGTCGAATGTATAATTAACATGTACGCATAAGATAATGAATTAGTCTTAATGCATGAAAAGAGGCTTATAAATAGTAGAAGTAAGCGTTTTGGGCTTATGCCACCATTTTTTTGCCATAAATTATATTCGCCAGATTTATTCGGAAATACGTCGCCGTTAACAAGAGCCTTTTGGCGAGCAACTTTCAATATAGATTGTATGGAACGATCACTTAGGC
>CAYMMQ010000164.1:0-4940 GCA_964391585.1 uncultured Ectothiorhodospiraceae bacterium | reverse complement strand
CCAATGAAGAATAAAAATAACGATGTTTTGAAAACCAGCAATGTCGCCTAATGAGGAAATGGAAAGATATATTTATATTTGCAAAATGACAGTTGAGTCATTACCGATCTTTCATAACAAAAAACATCAAATTTCCAGATTAGATTTCTCCAATAATGCGGGATCAGTTCAGTTCAGTCATTCCTGCCCATGAGAGAATTGAGCTGAAGGTAATTGTCGTCAAATAAACCGATTTTCTATTACATCTAAGAAAGTTGAGAAATTGCTATTCTAAATATAAAGTATGTTCTTGTTAATACGACTTAACCCATCTTCGTGACTATATTTTATAATTCTTTATAAAACAGTTATTTAAAAATTTTAATTTAAAAGCTGGCACTACATGCTTTCATTATTTGTTATTTTTGCTTCACTTGATGGTTCTAATTTATTTGAAATAAGACCATATTTTTACAAGAAAACCAATACTAAAATATATTTTATGGCACTACACTGGAAGGAAAAGGGTACAACCAATTGAAATATAAGATATAATTATTTTTTAATCGCGATATTTTTGCTAAATCAGCCTTTTTCATACAAAAAGTCACGAAGTTGGGTTAGAGCCACGGCGTAAATTATATGCTCTCTTAAGGGAACAATACTAAAGTAAGCTTGGCCATCGCTTCCTACATCACCTGGCTCTTGAACAGGAGAAGGCAGTATTTCTATCCATTACCGATATTTCAATATTTTTATCTTCAATAAACTCTATCGGATATCACTAAATATTGTGCGACTGAATGTTAAAAAAGAAAACTGTTGACGTCGCCAAGAAGATTGATGCAGGTGTCAATACATTTGCATCGATTTGATTTAATGATTATTAATATGAGCAATCCATTTACTCAACTCAACTTTTAGATTATTAATATCTATCGGTTTTGATAAATGACTATTCATTCCCGCCAAAAAACATGCATCAATATCAGCCTGCATAACATTAGCTGTAAGCGCAACAATAGGGATAAGAGGGTTTCTGATGTTTAGTGATGGATCTGTGAGAGGTGCCAAACCCCTTATTTGACGGCTGGCCTGTAGTCCATCACATTCTGGCATCTGTATATCCATCAGAACAATATCGTAATCTTTCTTTGACAATGCTTGGATAGCCTCATTACCATCATTAACGATATCAACTTTTCTAAATCCCATTTTTTTAAGAAGTCCTCTAGCAACTACTTGATTAACTTTATTATCCTCAGCAAGCAAAATTCTAAAGCTTTCATAATTAAATAAAGGCTCGTCGGGAAATGATAATTCTTCTTTTTGTTTGATAGCAGAAGCGACACTTTGTTTATAAGGAATTTCAAACCAGAAACAGGCCCCCTGATTGATATCACTTATTACACCAATATCTCCCTGCATCAGTCCAACTATTTGTTTTGAAATGGTGAGTCCAAGCCCCGTTCCGCCAAATTTGCGAGCAGTTGAGTCATCAATTTGTTGGAAACAATTAAATAATAATGACTGTTTCTCTACGGGGATCCCTATGCCACTATCATGCACATCAAAACGAAGCCTTTGATTATCATGGTTAAGGGAAATCGATAAACTTACCTCTCCCGCTTCGGTAAATTTGATTGCGTTGTTGATCAAGTTTATCAAAATCTGTTGTAGTTTTATCCGATCACCAATAATGTATTGATTAACATCAGAAGCTTTTTTTGAGTAATAGTTTATACCTTTTTCTTTTGCCTTGCTGTAAAAAAGATGATAAAGATATTTAGACACGTCCTCGATATCAAATGAAATCTCTTCTAGAACCATTTTCCCTGCTTCAATTTTTGAAAAGTCGAGTAGTTCATTGAGTAGTGTAAGTAAATTAGTACCACTACTTTGAATTAGAGAAATATACTTGAGCTCTTCATCTGTTTTAGCAATCGAGCTTAGGAGGTTACTTGCACCCAATATACCGTTCATGGGAGTACGAAATTCATGGCTCATATTAGCCAAAAAGATACTTTTAGCCCTATTGGCCTCTTCAGCCTGATTAAGAGCTACCTGTTGATTATCCAAAGCGTAGTGACGAGCAACCCCTGCTCCCAATATGTCAGCAACCTGCTCAAGAAAGGAGATGTCACTTTTATTCGACTGATAATTGATGGGAAGATAGAGGGCTAAAACTCCTAGAACTTTGTTATTCATAATAATAGGAACATTATAGTGCCCATGGTCTGTCATACCATCAAAAGTAATATCGTGACGATGATCGATACAACTAGCAACCTGGGTCTTCTTTTTATTAGCAGCACGTCCACAAAGACAATAACCAAAGGCAACTTTATCACACATAGAAAAAAGTTCTGGAGAGAAGTTTATAGAGCTTGTTAGACGTAATACTGTGGAGTTACCCTGCTTTTCAGTCAAGAGTATTCCTCCCTTAGGTAATAATTTTATCCATGATATTAAATCAAGTAAGGTTTCAAGCGAGAGTTGAAGATATTCTTTAAGCTCATGCTCTTGTATCGATATACGCAACAATTTTTCTAGCGCATTGCTTTCTTCAACCTTTTTAGATGCAATCAATTTGCTTTTTTTCAGCGAAGTTTCATTTTCTTTAAAATCTGTAATATCTGTACGCACAGAAATATATTGGAATGGTTTCTTTGTTTTTATATCTAAAAAAGGGACAATAGTAGAGTGAAACCATGTGTTTTTGCCATTTTTTGAGACGTTTCTAATATCTCCCTGCCAAATATTGCCCCTAGAAATAGTTCCCCACAGCTTGGTGAAGAATTCTAGAGAGTGCTCATCTGATTTGATAATTCGATGATTCTTACCGATTAACTCTCTACGCTCATAACCACTCGCTTCAACAAAATTATCGTTAACATAAGTAATATCGCCCTCTGTATTAGTAATACTAACAACAGCATGATTATCAAGTGCAATTTTTTGATATTTGAGGTAATTATTGGATTTAGTTAGTTCTGTATTGATTTTTTCTATCTTTCGGCTCAGCTTGATTTGGACAAAAATCATTATTGAGCTAAATAATAAACCACACACACTTGATACAATAATCGCCAAAATGGTCGGTTCAATGCCTACATCCGTATTAGTAGTATTATTGAGTTCATCTTTTAAAAAGAAAGCTGCGGACATCGCTGTGTAGTGCATACCAGATACAGCTCCACCCATCACGCAAGCGGAAATAAATAATTCATATGACTTTAATTGAGGGAAAGCTTTACTAATACCAAAACGCGACCAAAGAGATAAGGTTGCTAGAAGTACAGCAACTATAATAGATAGCAAGAATAGTACCAAATCATAACGAAGAATAGCATTCATCCGCATTGCAACCATTCCAGAGTAGTGCATAATACCAATACCACCACCCAAAATAATACCACCGCAAACAAGGGAAGTCGTGGTGCAATTATTATTAGGTTCGTTTAGGTGAATAATATATACTGAAAATATGCCAGCTAAAACGGCTGGGAACATGGATAAAATGGTAATAATGAGATCGTAGTTAATACCACAAGAAATTGAGAAGCCAAGCATACCAATAAAATGCATACCCCAAACACCAACCCCAAGAGTGGACCCGCCAATAACCACTAGAATCCAGCTGTGATATTTATTGTCAGTTTGACTGGCAAGTTGAGAAACTTGTAGTGCCGTATAGGAAGCAAAAGTAGCTATTCCGATAGAAAGAAGTACCAGAAAAACATTATAATTTGCCAGATAGAGCAAGCTTGTATCTGGTATGGAGCTCAAAAATTGAAAGTTCTCAGTTAGCATTTTCACCAACTCTTACCCATAAGTTTTTAAATTATCTCATCAACTGGCTTATTATTATAACACCAAAATATAATAAGCACGGCTCAAGTTTATTCATATTTGAAGCGTCAATTTATACAACGCTTTTTTATGGAGATATATCATCAATAATTAATTTTTCATTAAATGGTGTTTGTGTATAAACTCTTGTTAAATAAAACTTGTTTTGCTTTTTTTGTAGTCGATATAAAAAAGCAGTATGTATTAACTGGTTACTTTTATCTACTGAAGGTGAGCTATATACTTTAAGTTCTTGCATGATTGATTTAAGCTGATTTTTAGGTATATCTATGCCCTGAAACTGCGGATGAAAATATTTTGCAAAACTATCTGTAGCCTTTATATCCAGAGCAGGTAATAGGTTAATAAATAACACCTTCACATCTGTTTTTTTTTGAACTAAGACAGTAAATATTTTAGCCAATTCAGATAATCGTGGAGTACAGACATCGACACATCCCACATAACCAAAAAACAGCAACAAATTAGTATTTGCAAATTGATCAAAATATATAGACTCAATTTTTTTTTCCTGTTTAATATAGCCTTTGTCTATTAATAAAAATCCCCATAAAGAAACAAGAATAAAAATCCCCATCACAAGAGTAGTCAGTAATAATTTTTTATAGCCCTTAGTCATATTCATTTTTAAATCAACAAATTATGAGAAAAATTCTTTTAAAAACGTCAGACACCATTACCTTCGCTTATGATTAGTATCATAATACATATACCATTTTTTCTAACTTTTTCGCATTTATTCCCTAGTGTGAGTCAGCTATTCACATGCAATTTTACTGTTTTGTCAGTAAAATTGCAAACTCTGAAGTATGCGTAAATTTCATAAAGCTAGTGAGAAAAATATTTATTGATTATTGTGCTCTGACAATAATTATCATCATTAATCATCTGATAGGGAAAGAGCAGCATGTTTAAACCTTTGTTGCTCTTTTAGAAACTTTCGGTTATACCTATGTAGAAGAGGCATGGATACAGCAATTTCTAGACTTTCTAGTGCCTCTGACTAGTGAACAAAATTTAAGTTTTATTTTTAGATGCACTTGCTGAAGCTCTGGTTATTATCAAAAAAGATTTAAACTATCGCTCTT
>CAYMMQ010000163.1:0-4962 GCA_964391585.1 uncultured Ectothiorhodospiraceae bacterium | reverse complement strand
TATTAAGCGATCTTCATCGATGTTATTAGGTGATCTCTATGGATGAAAATACGCAAGCGACTCCAAAACTTGCAGTTATATTTTCGGTTAATTGAAAAGGATAGTCTTGTATTGTCTTTCTGATTTTTTCGGCTAACGTCATACTGCCCATGTTTTTAGTATGGTTATTAATAATCATAAACTCTTCTCCGCCCCAGCGTCCTAATATGTCAACATTACGTATTGTCTGCTTAATCAGTTGGGTAAAAGATTGTAAAATTTCATCTCCCATAGGATGACCATAAGTATCATTAATATTTTTAAAGTGATCAATATCAATAATAATGATTGAAAAAGCATCTCCATAACGTTGAAAGTTATTAATAGCGTGTTTAAGCTCCTGATCTAATCGGTATCGGTTATAAATATTCGTCAGTTTATCAGTATTTGCCAACTTTTCTATATCGGTAATATTCTGAAGTAGTACAAGGTCATGGCAGATATCATCTATGATAAAACTCTTTATATTGATGGTAAAGACGGTTTCTTTTCCTTCCTTAATTATCATGGCTTTATCGTTTCTAGTGTCACTTTTTAAATGCTTAATAGTATCATGTTCAGGGCTAAAGTAACCCTCCTTTTTTTCAAACAACTCAGATATACACTTGTGTTGTTGTAAGAACTCTTCTAATGAAGAATATTGGGTAAAGGCTAAAAATTCTTTATTGACTCTGATGAGTTTATCCGCTTTTAAAACAAAAGCAATGCTGGGGTTAACGTCAAAAAGCATATCAAGGAATTGTTGGTTATGATGCAATTCTCTCGTTCTATTAGCAACTTTTAGCTCTAGATTTTTATTAAAATCCTGTAAGAGTTTTTCTACAGTTATATTATGACAAATCGCTTCAAACCCCAAAATATTCTTATTAGCGCTAAATAATGGATTAATAATTGTATCGTACCAACATTCTCGACCATCTTTGCTTCGGTTTTTAATTTGCCCTTTCCATACATGGCCACTAGTAATAGTCATCCAGAGATCGAGATATACTTCATTACTGGTTTCTTTATCACGGATGACGTTATGCGTTTTCCCTATTAGTTCCTTCTCTGTATAACCCGAGGACCTGCAAAATTCCTTACTCACATAGTTTATGATTCCCATTGTATCGGTACGTGAGGCAATGACATAGTTGTCAAAAATATTCAGTTGCTGATTGAGTTCTCGGGTTCTTGCTTTGACCATTTTTTTTAAACGAATATTAATGATATAACTGAGCATGATAATGAATAATAAAATTCCAACCATTAGCAAAATGAACTTTTTATCAAGTATCGGAATATATTCTGCCGATAACCATTTATCTAAAATTTGACTTTTCTCATTTGCATTTATTGCTGATATTTGCTTTTCTAAAATATTAAAAAGGATTTTATTATCACCGTGCACCGTAAAATAAATAGAAGTGCTCTGCTCTAGTTTATGAGCAAAGAGTAAAGATTCTAACTTAGGGTGGGTTAATATATATTGACTTTTTATTTTGTGATAGCTAAGTTGATCGGTGATTAACCCATCGATTTTTTTTGATTCTAGTAGTTCAAAAGCATTTTCTAAACTTGGGTAAACTTGTAACTCCATCTGTGAGTCTAGTTCATTATTATATTGACCTTTAATAACACCAATAGATTTATTAGTGAAATCTTCAGCATTATAAATAAAAGGAATTTTTTCTTGGCTAAGTAATATAAGAGGAATATCAAGATAGGCTTGAGTGGATAGGGTAGAGCCTTTTGTTGTCTCTCTATCCGTTATAGAAGTAATAAGGTCACATTTTTTTTGCTGTAAAAATGCATTCGCCTCTACTTTATTACTAACGCTAATATAATTAAATTGAATATTGAGTTTTTTCTTAATGATGGCTAAATAATCTGCACTTATACCCGTTATGGTCTCATTCTTTACCCCTTCAAAAGGCATATTATTATCGCTAACACAAATAGAAATCACTTTTTTTTTTAATAAATACTGCATCTCTGATTTTGAGAGTAATTGTTTGTTTCCATCTGAGGGCTGATAAATAATTTTTTTAAAATTAAGATTATTAACCTGGCTCAAGCCCAGGAGTTGATAAGTGTTCGCCATCTCTCGCAATCGAATCGGATCAAGATAACCAAAGCTAAGCCCTTTTTTAATAGCCAGTTTTTTAAGTGTCTGTCCTTCAAATAATAAGGCACTAAGGTTCTTATTTTGAGTATTGTATTTGTTTAGGATGATTTTAGCCGTTTCATTAATATGAGAATAGGCATATAACCAGCCTTTGATACTGGCGGCATAAAAAGCATTAACAATTTCAGGGCTATCTTGAAGCATTTTTTCTGAGGTAAATAACAAGTCACTATAGAAGTCATAGCCATAATCTTTAGGATCAAAAATGGTGTATTCAACCCCCTTTTCTTTAAGAATATAAGGCTCATTGGATGAATAAGCTGTCATTAAATCAGCTTGACCATTAATTAATGCGATCGGGTTAAACGTGGTATCAATTATTTTAAAACTACTTGGTTTAATATTTTCAGAGATTAGCATGGCATTAATTGCAGCAAGAAAAGATTGATCATTGGTAATCATGACTTTTTTATTGACAATATTGGCAAGCACTTTGATAGATTCTTGTTTTTTTGCTAATAAAACGAGAGGGGATGATTGATTTATAGCGGCTAACAGGACTATTGCATGCTGTTTTTTTAGCAGATCGAGAATTAGTGATGAATGTCCAACGCCAAATTGCGCTTTTCCAGCAGCAACATAGGCTGTATTATCCCTATTTGATTCGTATTCTTTTATCTCTACATTAAGCCCTAAGTTTTTATAATAGCCTTTTTCTTTAGCAATATAATAACCCGCAAATTGAAATTGATGTTTCCATGGCAACACCAAAGAAACATCATTAATTTTAGCTTCAATAGGACTATTAGCGAATAATATTAAAGCAAAGAGGAATAATATCTTAGGTACTTGAGTAAGTGTTTTATCTTTGAGCATAACCACATCTTTAACTATGTTTATTAACCATCTAATACTTAATATTAGCAATGAATTATTGAACAAAAATGACAGTTATAATAAATAATTTTTTTATCACTTGATAATAATGGAAAAAAATTAAACCAGTAGTCTTATTGTTATAGTTATTTCCATTAGATCACATCACTGAATATGTAAGTGTCATTTTTGCACAACAATCATGTGTTATTTTTTGATTACGCTATTAATAAAAGATTTTAAATGAACTATTTTTGTCACGGTTATTGGGAATAAACAGATGAACACAATTTTAAAAGCACATAAATATGTCCTGAGCTTTATTTTATTACTAAATTCACACATGGCTTACTCTTTAGTGCTGCATGTGCCAATAGATGATCTTACGGGTCGATCAGATTATATTGCTGTTGGGACGGTGATGTCCATTTCTACCCGAATGGGGCCAAGGCAATTAATGATTTGGACCGATTATCACCTTAAAGTGAGCGAATGGTACAAGGGCTCAGGCGATGATGATTTAACCATTAGTTTTGCTGGAGGTGAGATTGATGGTAGAAGTATCGCAGTATCAGAAACTATTAGATTAACCAAGGGCAAAGAATATATTGTTTTTGGTTATGACTCTAGTAAGCATTATAGCTCCCCAACGGTAGGGGTTTCTCAAGGCGTTTTTCAAGTTATCCGTAACGCTGATGCCTCTGCGTGTCTCACGTCAATTACTTTGTCCGATCTGACGACAATTATCTTGTCCGGTTGAGGTTTTAATTGTTAATTCTATTGTGTTTGATAAAACCAAACAGACTTTGTCACAAACATCAGAGATTAATTACAACTTAAAAAATACCAGGGACTAATAATGTCTATTTCAACTTTGATTAATAAAAAAGAATTAGTCGGTTGTGTTAATATAATTAACAAACATAAAATTCCTTCACCACCGCAGGCATTATTAGACCTAAAGAAAGAGGTTTTATCATCTTGCCCTGATGTGGAATTAATTATTGAATTAATTCACAGCGATATAGGCCTATCTTCTTCTGTTTTGAAAGTAATTAATTCATCACAATATAATTTGCCCGAAAAGGTTACTTCTATCGAGCACGCTATTAAGTTACTAGGAATAAAAAAACTTGAGAAAGCCATTATTCAACCTGCTTATAAGTTAGCAATGAGTCATAGTGTTAAAGGTTTTGATGATATATCTAACCATTCTAACTATGTTGGTTTAATAACCGATATAATTTCTAGATTTGTTGTGTTCGATAAAGAATGGGATCAAAGTGCATTTTATCTTGCTGGTTTATTTCATGATGTTGGTGCTATTGTGCTAAGTTTGGAATATTCAGACTATATGGATTTTTACTTCGAAAATGAGAGCAAGCCTCTTAGTATGCTGGGGAATGAAAACGAAAAATATGGTGTTACTCATACAGCTATTGGTGTTTTACTTGCCAAAAAATGGGGACTGCCGGTAGAAGTATGTAATGCAATTTATTTGCACCATCACGTATATGGCACCTATAAAGTTAAAGCAAGCATATCGAGTTATGAAAGTATCACCATTACAGAAATATTACGATTAGCTCACTCTTTAAATTATTTTTTTGAACATGCTGTTGATGATGAAAGTAATGTAGAGTATACGTTAATGAAAAATAGTTCGATTCAAGAGTTATTATTAAATGAGGAGCAAATCAATCAAATTAGGCAAGATATAAAAGAGTTGTAAATATAATCTTTTGTAGAAAACATTATTTTTTTCTTCGATTATACCAGTATTTTCAGGAGCTCCAATTTTACAATAAAGGTGGCTTCTTTTGGAACGGCTGCTTACTTGAATTTCCATCAAAGTGCTGAATCATAATGAAAGTCGGGTAATGGGCTATAGGGATTATTGATAAAGGTCAGAGTTTGTCATAAAGTATAATTGCATCATT
>CAYMMQ010000162.1:0-4985 GCA_964391585.1 uncultured Ectothiorhodospiraceae bacterium | reverse complement strand
TTTGAGAGTTGGAAGAATTTTTTTTTCATGGCTTTTATTATAATATATTAATGGAAATGAATATCCTTGACAAAAAATAAATTATTCTTTAGTATGTATTTATACTATGTTTGATAGACTTTTTAGGTTATCTAAAAGTAAGATTTTTTTATTTTTTATTGCTCTTTCCTTTTTTTTATTCTTTCATCTGGTTGTTTTTGCTGGTAGTTCTTCAGTGACTGGAAAAATATATAAAGCCGATGGAACTACGATTTTAGAAAATGCTGAAGTGATGATCCATACTTCTGATTGGTCAGTTAATCAATGGACAAGGACTGACAATAATGGTCAGTTCAGTTTTAGTAATTTGGGAACAGGAACATATAACCTTGAGTTTAGACCTCCTTGGGATAGTCAAGGGTTAGTTTCTCCAAATAGGCGAACTTTTACTATTGCTACTGATGGAGACAGCCATTATTTTGATGGGACAAGTGAAGGTGTAGGATGTAGCGGAGGAACTGATTGTCATGCAAAGATTGTTTTTGAAAATGCCAATAATACAATTGCTGGGACAGTTTTAAAAGCTGATAATACTCCAGTAACCAATGGGAGAATTGAGGCGTTTAAAGAAATGGGTATGGGTTTTATGGAGACGTCAACTGATTCAAATGGATTTTATACTTTAAAAGTTGGAGCTGGTAGATGGATGGTTAATCCTCAGCCTAATTATGGCAATGATCCTTCTCAGATTGACTGGACATACAATAAAGCCCCAACTCGGATAAGTTTTGATAATAATGATGTTCCAGGAGCTTCATCAAGCGCTCATTTTACAGTTCAAGTCGCTAATTGTTCAGTAACTGGAACAGTTGAAGGTCCTAATGGTATTCCTATTAACAATATTGATCAGTATGTTTATGTTAGTGTTTGGTCGCGGGAAGGAGGAGGAAATGGAAACAATGTTCAGCCAGATGGTTCTTTTAATCTAAAAGTTCCAGAAGGAAGTTATGGTTTAAATATCAATACTTGGCACTCTGATTATGGATCGCCTCAGATGGTTAATTTTACAGTTGAAGATTCAAATCAAGATGGTTCGTGTGATGGCTATGATGCTGGGACAATAAATCTTTTGACTAAAAACTCGACTATTGCCGGAAGATTAATAGACACTAATAATCAGCCAGTTCAAAATTTTCGGGTCAGTGCTTGGCAGTCTAATAATTCTGGATGGGCTGAAGCAACAACTGATTCTAATGGGAATTATTCTTTATCAGTTACTGCCGGCACCTGGGTAATCTCGATCATGAGTGATCCGGGTATGATGAGTGGTGGATATCAACAAGGAACAACCTATATTTACGATGGCAATCCAGTTGAGGTAACAGTAACTGATTCTCAAACAAGTTCAGGCAATAATTTTACTCTTAAAATAGCTGATGCAACTATTAATGGACGATTAGTTGACAGTAATGGAGATACATTAACTAGTGTTGAGATGGGTTATGCTTTTGTAGAAAATGGTTCGGATAATAATGGGCCAGGTCCAATGATGTATTCTAGTCTTGGCGCTCCGGTTCAAAATGGAACTTTTACTCTTAAAGTTCCAGCCGGAACATATAATATTAATGTTGGGACCCCTCCAGGAGCTGGATACTGTACGGGAACATCACAAGAAGTAACTGTCTTATCAGGAGGGACTGCTTCTGTTCAAATAGCAATGACTGCCACTAATGGAACAATATCTGGATATCTTAAAAAAAACTCTGATAATGGCCAAACGATTACTGGAGTTATGGCTGATATTTTTGGTCATTCTGGAACAGTTAATTTTTCTATGGCCAGTGTTAATCCAAGCGATGGATCATACTCAATGTCAGTTTGTCCTGGGGATTGGTATATTGGTTACTGGATTGATCCATCCTTAGGTTATATGAGCCAGCCACCAAGCAACAACAAGATAGTTGTTACAGCGAATCAGACAGTGACTAAAAATATTATTGCTAAACAAGCTGATGCAACAATTTCTGGGGCAGTGACTGATCCTAATGGAAGTGCTTTAGGCAATGCTTGGGTGTCAGTCGATACTCGTTCTAATCAATCAGTCGGATCTTTTTCACGAGATGAAATGTTTTTTAATGGTTCAATGACCGATTATGATGGAACTTACTCGATTAATGTTCCTTCAGGGACAACATATTATGTTGAAGCTCATTTGCCTCCAGGATCAGGATCATATATTAATCCAGACAGAATAGCTGTCACTCCGACTTCAGGACAAACAGTCAGTGTTAATTTACAGTTTAAACAGGCAGATTCGACTTTAACCGGTACAGTTACCCAAAATGGATCACCTAAATCAGCTTTTGTAACTGGATGGAGTGAGGATGGCGGTTATTCAAGCACAGTAGCTAATGGTGCTGGTAGCTATAGCCTATCTTTAACTTCAGGAGAGAACTGGCATATAAAAGCTATGTATGAAAATGGGACATCATTTGCCAGAAGTGATGAAGTAGTTATTAGTCCATTAGCTGGCAGTAATACTCAAAATCTGGATTTGAGCAATACTGGAACAATGCCTGATTCAGTGACAGTTACTTTTGCCTCGACTAATCAAAAAACAATCACTCTTTCTAATGGAACAACGATTAATATACCGGCTGGTGCTTTAGCTACATCAGGTAATGTGACTGTTGTTGTCACTCCTAAATCTCAACTTCCAAATCAGAGTTTGGCTAATCCAATAAACTTTGGTTATGCTATTTCGGCTCTTGATAGCAATGGAGCTTCGATTTCAAATAATTTTAACTCCAATGTAACTATTGTTATTCCTTATACTGAATCTGATTTAACAGCTTTAGGAATTACTGAAGATGATCTGTTGGCTGGATACTGGGATACAACAACTAATTCTTGGAGGACAGCCAGTAATATATCTATTGATAAAGATAATAATACAGTAACGATTTCTATTAACCATTTTACAGATTTTGCTATCTTTTCTGCCGGAACAACAGGGAGTAGTTCAACAAGTTCAACAAGTTCTACTTCAAATTCATCAAGCAGTTCAAATTCTGGAGGGGTAAGAAATCCTGAGATTTATGCTCATCAGGGAGGGGTCATAAATAAAGAGCAATCAACAATTATTATTGAGGAAGGAACAGTTCCTTGGAACAGCTACGTAGGATTAACTGTTTATCCTAAAAAGAATCCTTATCATATTGGTAATTTTTGGCAGGTATCAGATATTTATGATTTATGGTTAAGATCGTTTTTTAATGATGCTAAAATATTAAAACCTGAAAAACCATCAATAGTTGCATTGAAATACACTAAAAATCAACTCGGTAGTTTGCCGGAAAAATCTTTAAAGCTAGCTTTTTCTACTAATCAAGGAAAAACTTGGAAGATATTGCCAACCAGTGTTTTGGATAAAAATAACCAAACTGTGGCTGGTTTAACAAAAGTGGGTGGTTATTATATGTTAGTTGCTGGATATGGAAGATATAAAGTTGATTATGGAACAAAAAAAGCTCATAAAGTCAAGAATAAGAAAATAGAGAAAAAGATTATTAAAAAGGAAAAAAAGAAAGCGGAAATTACTCAAAAAATGAATAATAGTCAAGCCAATAAAAAGAGTAAAGAAAGAACAACTGGGAAATCTTTATTCCAAAAAATAATCGACTTTGTTTTGAGAAGAAAATAAAAAATTACCAATAACCTAGATCTCTTAATCTCTTCATTGCTTTTTCTTTTGTTGCTTCCCGACCAGCTCGTTCTGGAGCATTTGGATCAGCTACTGGTTTGGTAAAAGGCGCTTCGCCTAAGGATTTGTAGCCCTGATCATAAAGGGAAACATAAGGGACATTAAAAGTTTTTATGTACTTCCAGATATCATCTAAAGTAAAGTCTAGAATTGGATGAACACGGTTGTGGGTTGATCTTTTGGAGAAATAGGTTTCTTTTGATCGGGCTTGATGTTCATCATGGCGGATTCCTGATATAAAGGCTTTTATTTTATATTTTTCTATTGTAGAGTTTATGGCGTTAATTTTGGCAATTCGCATAATTTCCATTCCTTCTTCCTTTTTTTTGCTTTTATGGTAGGCTTGAAGATCTTCTGGTAAGTGTTTCACCCATAAAAGATCAAGATGCCAGTCTTTTTTTAGTTTTTTGACAAAGTCATAGACTTCAGGAAACTCTATTGTTGAATCGTTAAAAAAGACTCGAAACGGGACTTTGTTATCAAAAGCAGTTTTTACTAGATGGAGGATAACGGTTGAGTCTTTACCGCCTGTCCAGGCAACTGCTAGTTGTTTGGGTTTATATTTTTGAGAGGCTTTTTTAATAACTTCTTGAGCTTTTTTAATTTTTTTTTGAAGAGTCATAAGGTTTTATTATAACATAGAGAGTTTGAAAGTTTACAAACTTAAGTAGTAGCAGGAGAAAACATGCAGTAGCAGACTTCAGTCTGAGTCAGAAACAGCGGTTAGCACCTCTAAGGTGGCTGAATAGACTCCTTAGAGGTGAAAGTTGAAACATGAGTAGAAAATTAAAAATTCTTAATTTCTAAATAAATCCTAAGCTTCAAATTTCATCCAGAGCGCGGAATAAATTCCGCTAAAACAGGTGGGAGATGTGGTAATAGCAGGAGTAAATAGCGTAGTAGCAGACTTTAGTCTGCGCCAACAGCGCGGAATAAATTCCGCTAAAACAGATGGGAGGTGTGGTAGTAGCAGGAGTAAACAAACGTAGTAGCAGACTTTAGTAAATAACTCCGAGGTTTACTTATTTTAGATTTGTATCTTGTAACTTAATCTTCTTCTCCTGATTTTGTTACCCCTTCACCCGTTATAGGATTGCCATTCGTTAATGCTTGTTCTATTTGTCTTAAAGCCTCTATTTCCGCTGCTGAAGTATTTTTTCCAGTTTCTTTACCTATGCTTTTAACATAAGCATATTTTTCAAGCAGTGAAGCTGTAAAGGAATCTTTTGTCATATGCTTATTA
>CAYMMQ010000161.1:0-5005 GCA_964391585.1 uncultured Ectothiorhodospiraceae bacterium | reverse complement strand
AGCTGCCCACCAATAATAGCACAATCAAAAACCCAAGCTAAAGAATCTAATAAATCCTTTAAAAATTCTAAAGCTTGTTCATTATCATCTACTAATAACACTCGTAACTTTGGTATTTTTTCTTCAGTTTTAATAACAGCAGTACTAATGTCTTCAGGACTAAAATTAATAGAAAAGAAAAAGCGACTCCCCTTATCAACTTGACTTTCAACTTTAATTTCCCCACCCATTAATTCTAATAATTGTTTACAAATAGCAAGTCCTAACCCCGTTCCACCATATTTTCTGGTTGTTGAAGCATCTGCTTGAGAAAACTTAGTAAACAAGTTTTCCATTTGTGCCTCACTCATGCCAATGCCAGTATCTTCAACACTGCAATTTAACACAATGGTTTGCTGATCTTTTTCTTTGATTTTAATACGAGCGATAACTTGGCCAGTCTCAGTAAATTTAACCGCATTACTAATAAGGTTTATTAAAATTTGCTGAAATCGATGACCATCACCAATAATATATTCTGGAATATTTTTATCGATACCCATTAATAGCTCGATGCCTTTTTGCTGGCATTTATCACTAAAACTAGCAATGATTCTATCTAATATTTTTTGCACACTAAAATTAGTATGTTCTAAGCTTAACTTGCCAGCTTCAATTTTAGAAAAATCTAAAATATCATTAATCAACTCTAATAAAGAGTCGGCATTAGCGACAATTTTGCTCAAATAATTATGCTGTGTTTTATTCAGTTCAGTTTTTAAACAAATTTGGCTTAGGCCAATAACAGCATTTAATGGAGTGCGGATTTCATGACTCATATTGGCTAAAAAGTCACTTTTAGCCTGACTTGCTTGATCAGCTTCTAATGCCAGTTGCTCAACTTTTAATTGTTTTTGCTGTAATAACTGAGTAAATTCTTTATGCGAACTATTATCAATCATCACACAGACAATGGTGGATTTATCAGATACATCACCATGAAATTCTGATAGATTAACCAACATGGAGTGGATTTTAGCCTCATTGTCCTTTAAGTCAAGCTCAAACTGGATCACAGGTTTTTCTTTATCAGTAATGAGTTTATTGGCGTTGTGTTGAATAATTTCACTAAAGGTATCTTGAATATAATACTTTTCTTTTTCGTCTAAAGAGCAGATTCCTGAAAATGGTTCAAGGGCATTATTAGCATAAATTAATTCCCCATCTATGCTACTAAAAAATATTGGCGTTGGAACAGCATCAATCAGGTGGCGTAATAGCTTTCTTTCTTCTCGAAGTTTTTTTTCTGCTTCTTGTCTTTCGGTGATATCGCGAATAACACCAACCGTACCGACATACTGAATCTCCATTCCATCAGCAGTCAAATTGGAATGTTCTCCATAAAGCCCGGTACAGTTTACTTCGACATTAATAAATTCTTCATTAATATTTTTCAGTTCAAACACTTCTTCAGAAGAGCCTTTTTTTGTGCGCAAACGGATTTCTAACCCCATAGTCATACGCTTGCCAGTACGCCTTTCATCAAAGACCTTTTGGCTAGGATTCTCAGTTCCCTTGCCGATACGTTCAATCACTTTATCAAGGCTAACATTTGGTACATCCACATGATGAATTAATTCACTAAAATGTTTGCCTATCAATTCAGATTGGTGATAACCCATGCGTTCAATCGATCGGTTTAAAAAAGTAAAGTTCCCCTCTAAATCAATTTTATAAACTATATCAGGAATGGTTTGCACTAAACTTCTAAAACGTTCCTCAGATGCAGAAAGCAAACTCATACTACCTTGCAGTTTATCGTTGATATTATAAAGTTCTTGATTTTTTTGTTCGAGTTTATAATTAAAATCTTGTAATGCTAATTGAGTTTTTACCCTTTGTAACACTAAAGTAGGATTAATCGGTTTAGAGATATAATCAGCAGCACCTAATTCCAAACCTTTAATTTCATCCTCAATCTCAGATTTAGAAGAAATAAAAATAATTGGAATATCTTGAGTGCGAACATTTCTTTTTAAGCGACGGCAAACTTCATAGCCATCAATATCTGGCATCATAATATCCAACAAGATCAGATCAGGTGGTGGAATCATTTCAGCCAAACGTAGTCCAAGTTCACTATTGATAGCGGGTCTTACTCGATAGTTTGCTACTAAAGTATTTTTTAGGTTATCGATAATTTCAGGGCTGTCATCAATAATTAAAATGTTCTTTTTATGGGTTATTTGCATTGCCTAAACTTCCCCTTTGTTTGCATTTAGTTGCAAGTTAACTGAAGTTGAAAATAAAACAAGCTTTTCAATGGCTGTTTCATAATCATAATTTGAAATATCTTGGGCAAGTTTTTCAATTAATTCCGCTTCATCAACATTTATCACTACTAATAACTCTTCAAGTGTTCTATCAACTTCGCCATCAAAGTCAATTAATTGCTGATACATTTGCTGAAGTAATAAATTACGCTTAGAAATATTTTCAGCTTCGTTAGAGCTATTAGCAGGAGTGGTTTTTAATTCACTGGCAAGTTGTGTTTTATGTGTTTGTAAAAAACTACTGATATTTTGACAAACAAGCTGCAGTTCCTTATCTGTTTGATTTAACAAATCACTCATATCGGATGCAATTGACGCTTTATGTAATTGTGTTTCTAAAGATGCCGCTAAAGGTGTGATTTTTTCAGCACCAATAGTATCCGCAACACCTTTTAAAGTATGGGCTAAACGCTCTGCTAACACAAAATCTTCACTTACTAAAGCTTCGCGCATTTTTACTATTGCCAGCGGTTGATTTGCCATAAATTTTTCTAAAATTTTAATATAGGCTTTTTTATTACCCAATAAGCGTTTAATGCCTAGCTCGGTATTAAGCTCGCTAATATTTATTTCTGAATATTGAGACACAGTTTGTTCAATATTAATACTATTTTCAATCTCAATAGACTCACCTGATATAGTATCAATGTCAATCGTTGGCAGAGGTTGAGGGTTCGTAGGTTTTATCCAGCGAGCGAGCTTGTTATATAAGTCATGTGGTTCTACCGGTTTAGAGATATGATCCTGCATTCCCACTTCAATACAATTTTCTTTATCCCCTAACATCGCATTTGCGGTCATCGCTAAAATAGGCAGTCCGTCAAATCGTGCATCTTTGCGAATATTTTTTGTTGCTTCATAGCCATCCATAACAGGCATTTGTAAATCCATCAATACCCCATCAAACTCTCTATTATTAATGAGTTCAACGGCTTGTAGACCATTTTGTGCAGTAACAACATTCACATTGGCCAATTGTAACAACTCTTGCGCAATTTGCTGATTAATTTCATTATCTTCTACTAATAAAATTTCTGCTCCTGATATCGCTTTCATAAGAGCGTGCAAACTATCATCAAAATAAGAATGTTGTTGCTCTCCATCAGAGTATCCAAAAGCATCTAAAATGCCATCAAATAACATACTTTGATTTAAGGGTTTAACTAAGAAACCATCAACTTTAGCATCTTCTAATGCTAACCTAACCGTATCTTCATCACCATACGCCGTTGCCATAATAATCAAGGGTGGTTTTTGTAAACCCAGTTCATAACGAATTTTTTTGGCTGCCGAGATCCCATCAAGTTCTGGCATCATATAATCCATTAACACTAAGCTATACGGTTCACCTATCATTTCCGCTTCTTGTACCTTGACAATAGCATCTTTGCCATCTTTAGCTGTAGTAACATGAAAATTAGACTCTAAATAGTCACAAATAACTTGTCTGGCTGAGTCATTATCATCAACTGCTAACACCTTGATATTTTTCAGTTCTTCAATATGAGCCCATGTTTTCTTTTTACTCGCCAACTTTTCATTAAAACCAAAGCGAGCATCAAAAATAAATTTTGAACCTGCTCCCTTGCTACTTTCAACCCCAATATGCCCATCCATTAATGCAATCAGGTTTTTAGAAATGGTTAAACCTAAACCTGTGCCGCCAAATTTACGGGTAATGCTAGTATCTGCTTGAGAAAAAGCCTGGAACAATTTAGCTTGCTGCTCAGGCGTCATGCCAATCCCTGTATCTCGTATGGTAAACAACAAACGAATAAAGTTATCACCTTGCTCCTTCACATCAACACTAATCGCAACTTCACCTTGCTCGGTAAATTTAATCGCATTATTAATCAAATTAATTAAAACCTGCCCAAGACGTGAGGGATCGCCCACTAAAGGCAAAGGAATACCTTTTGCAATATGTTGGATAAATTCTAATTTTTTCTCTTGTGCTTTTAATGCAGTCATACTGGAAATATTATATAAAAGCTCATCCAGTGAAAACTCGATAGACTCCATATCTAATTGCCCAGCATCAATTTTTGAAAAATCAAGAATATCATTAATGATTTTTAATAAGGCGGCAGCAGAAGAATGGACCTTAGAAATATAATCTTTTTGCCTAGAGTTTAGCCGTGTTTGTAAACAAAGGTGACTTAAGCCAATAATTGCATTCATTGGTGTGCGAATTTCATGACTCATATTGGCTAAAAATTCACTTTTAGCTTTTGCTCCAGATTCGGCAACATCTTTTGCAATAATCAGTTGCTGCTCCATATCCTTAATTTTAGTGATATCAGTTCGAATAGAAACATACTTATATATTTCACCTAGGTGATCAAAAAATGGCGCAATAGTGGCTTTAACCCAATAAGGAGCTCCAAGTTTGGTGAGATTTTTCACCTCCCCATGCCAGACCTTTCCACTAGAGATGGTATTCCACAGCTGTTGATAAAACTCTTGTGAGTGTTCAGAAGATTTAACGATAGTATGCGTTTTTCCAATTAACTCGGCTTTATCATAACCACTGATCTTAATAAATTTATTATTTATCGAAGTAATACGACCATAAACATCAGTGGTTGAAACGATGGAATGCTCATCCAGGGATAACTGCATATCTTTGAGTTATAGTAATCACGATTCCACTTTTTCATTAGACCAGCGTTCGTAAAATATGCGAGACTCCG
>CAYMMQ010000160.1:0-5005 GCA_964391585.1 uncultured Ectothiorhodospiraceae bacterium | reverse complement strand
GGGGGATTGAGGGGGATTTATAATTGTTGATGTCACTTTAAAACATCAAATCTCCTCTAACCCCTTTGCTAAAGAGGGGAACAGTCTCGAGCAACAACTCCTTAAGTACTAAGCTATATTTTTCTCTTAGCCACTTTTTAGTGACTGTTTTTTGAGTATTTCTGGCAAATCGGCAAAATTATAATAAGCAGCACAAGCGCCTTCTGAAGAAACCATTAATGCACCCATAGGATTTTCTGGAGTACATTTTTTGCCAAATATTTTACATTGCCAAGGTTTTATAATCCCTTTTAGCACTTCACCGCACTGACAAGATTTAGGATCAGCAATCGATAAATTTACCATCTCAAACTTGCGTTCAGCATCAAAACCAGCAAACTCATCCCGCATTTTTACTCCAGAATGATCGATAGATCCCAAACCTCGCCACTCAAAATAATCTCTTAATTCAAACACTTGACCAATTGCATTTAAGGCAACGGTATTTCCATCATGTGGCACCACCCGGCTATATTGATTATCAACCTTGTTATGTCTGCTTTTCAATTGTTGTAACACCATATAGATAGACTGCAAAATATCCAAGGGTTCAAAACCAGAAATCACAATTGGTTTTTGGTAATGCTCGGCTATAAATTGTAAAGGTTGTTCACCAACCACCATACAAACATGACCAGGAGCAATAAAACCATCTATTTGCATATCAGGCGAATCTAGGATCGCTTTTATGGTAGGCACAGTGGTGATGTGATTACAAAATAAAGAAAAATTCTTTATCCCTTCAGCCTTTGCCTGCAAAACTGTTAATGCCGTAGTTGGCATGGTAGTTTCAAAGCCTAGTGCAAAAAATATTACTTCTCGATCGGGATTTTTTTTAGCTAAGCCAAGAGCATCTAAGGGTGAATAAACCATGCGAATATCTGCACCGTCAGCCTTGGCTTGTAACAAACTTTTTTTCGAACCTGGCACTCGCATCGCATCACCAAAGGTGGTAAAAATCACCTCTTTACGTTGTGCCAATTTAACACAATCATCAACCCGTCCCATGGGTAAAACACAAACCGGACAGCCAGGACCATGCACCAATTCAATTGATTCAGGTAATAATTGCATTAAACCATAGCGAAAAATGGTATGAGTATGCCCACCACAGAACTCCATGATTTGAATAGGTCGGTGATATTTCTTGGCTAGCTCTTCACTTATTAGACGGATACTATTTTGTAGAGATTTAGCTAATTGCGGATCACGAAACTCATCAACTAACTTCATCTTTATCTCCTTTAAATAAGTTACCACGATCATCAGCTAATAAGGTGTGGGTAAGATCCCATAAAATATGATAACAACTCATATGGACTTCTTGCACTCGATGGATAGAATCGGTCGGTACCACTAGACAAACATCAAGCAGACCACTTTTTTTTATTTCTCCTCCATCACCACCCACAAAGGCAATCGTTTTTAAGCCCATTTGATGGGCTTTATTAAATCCCTTAAGCAAATTATCTGAATTCCCGCTAGTAGAAAAACCAATAACACAATCCCCTTTTTTACCATGCGCTTCAATTTGTCGAGAAAAAACATGTTGAATACCAATATCATTTGCTACAGCACTAAAAAAAGCCGTATCATGATTTAAATTCATCGCAGCTAAAGCAGGTCGACCAGCGGTGACTGGATGTTGAAATTCAACCGCAATATGCGCAGCATCACAGCTAGAACCACCATTGCCCATAGAGAATAGTTTTCCACCTTGACGATAACTGTCTGCAACAACATGGGCAGCAACAATTAAGTCTTGCGAACTTTGTTGATAAAAATTTTCCTTACACTTAATACTATCGAGAAATTTTTGCTTCACCGATATGACTAAGCTCATATCTTGTACGCCACCTTTTGTTTTATTTTGTAAAAATGGATACATCGATTTCAGTACTCGATCATTTTCACTTGATTTATCACTCATCTATTTAACCCTCGCTCATACGCATATTATCTAAGTCATTTTCCATATCTCCTAGCTCTGCTAATAGGGCTAAGGTTTTTTGGGCTTCTTCTTCATCAATAATACTTAAAGCAAAACCCACATGAACCAATACCCAGGCATCAAGCATTTTTTCAATCGGCAGATCATCTGATACCAGACAAGCAACATTCACTAAACGCTGAATACCGCTAATATCGACCTTTACCATTTGCTGACTTGGATCACTTATTTCGATAATTTGACCGGGAATTCCTAAACACATAATATTATCCTTTTTGAACTAATCGTGCTGCAGCAATGACAGCCTGACCTAACGATAAACCGCCATCATTAGTGGGTACTTGATGATGAATGAGTACTTGTAGTTGATGTTGTTTTAATTGCGTAACACATAGTTGCATTAAAAAGCGATTTTGAAAAACACCTCCACTTAAAGCAACGGTATATATCGCTGTTTGTTGGCTTATTTTTAAAACCATATTAACAATGATCTGCGCAAGTCCCAAATGAAATCGTGCGGCAATTTTAGCAATCGGGGTATTTATTTTTAAATCGTTCAATAAAGCCTGCCACATCAGCTTAGGATTGATTAAAGTAATGTCCTGTTGCTCTAATTCAAAAGGATATGGCTGTTCATTGAGTAAATCATTTTCAACAAGCAAACTTTCCAATTCAATCGCTGCCTGCCCTTCATAAGATTGTTGTTGCGGACAAATTCCTAAGCTAAAAGCTACTGCATCAAATAAACGACCACATGAAGAACTCATAACGGTATTTGTATTGGTTTTAAGCATATTTTCCAAAACCATTAAGGGGTGGCTTGATAAATTTATCATAAAAGGCAGATTAGAAAACTGCCGTAAAATCATTTGCCAATCATCATGATAATACAACTGCGCAAAGGTATTTCGCCATGGTTGTAGCATTGCTTTTTCACCACCAATTAACGGCGTAGGTTTGAGACGTGCTTTTAGCTCATAAGCCAGATAATCTACAACTAAAAACTCTCCCCCCCATAACTGTTGTTGCTCTCCATAACCTAAACCATCTAAGGCAACACCAATCACTTTTCCTTGTTCTCGCCTCCAATGATTATCAGCCAAACAGGCTGCTAAGTGTGCATGATGATGCTGGACTTCAATCAATGGGATATTAAGTGTTTGACTCAGCTCTCGTCCATATTTACTGGAAAGGTATTCAGGATGTTTATCAACAACAATACACTGTGGCTCAAAATGATAAAGTTTTTTATACAAGCTAATATTATACAAATAATCATCATAGCTTTGCATATTTTCTAAATCGCCCATATGCTGCGATAAAACAGCTTTTTGGCCTTTTAATAAACAAAAAGTATTTTTCAGTTCACTACCGCAAGCTAATATCTGTTTATCAGTTGCAAGACTCTTTTCAATGCTGATTGATTGAGGAGCAAATCCTCTAGCACGCCTAAGAATGAAGCGCGTATTATTCATAAACTTCACCACTGAGTCATCCACTCGATTTAAAATATCTCTATCATGTAATAATACATAATCAGCAATATCTGCAAGCCTTTCTATTGCCTGTTCATTATCAGTACACTGTGGTTGTCCACACATATTGGCTGAAGTTAATACAATAATTTGTTGTAATTGTTGCATTAACAAGTGATGTAATGGGCTATATGGCAACATAAACCCCAGTTGATTTTGTCTTGGAGCAACCGCTTGTGAAAGTGCTGAAATATCAGTTTTGTTTATCTGCAACAGCACGATTGGAGCAGCAGATGAATTCAATTCAGCCTCTTCTAAATCACTCAATTTACAATAACTTTTGATCTGTTCAATATTGCATGCCATTAAGGCAAAGGCTTTATCCTCACGATGTTTTCGCTCACGCAAAGTTAATACCGCTTGATGATTATTAGCATCACAGGCAAGTTGAAAACCGCCTATGCCTTTAATCGCAACAACTTTCCCCTGCTTGATGAGATTGGCAGTTGTCGCTATCACATCCTCACTTGCAACTTGATGACCTCCATTATCAACCAGTTCCAACTTTGGGCCACAAACAGGGCAAGCGTTTGGTTGAGCATGAAAACGTCTATCGTTTACATCCTGATATTCAGCTGAACAATTTTCACACAAGTTAAATTTTGCCATACTGGTATGAGCACGATCATAGGGAATATCATTTATGATACTCAATCGGGGGCCACAGTGGGTACAGTTGGTGAATGGATAAGCATAACGGCGATTGGCTTTTGTATTAATCTCGCTTAAACAATCATAGCAAGTCGCCGCATCGGCGGTAATATCTGTTTCAATAGTATTTAATTCACTCGCACTAATCGTAAACGAAGTATATACGCTACTGCCCTCTAATTGCTGCCTCTTTATGTTATCTATACGCGCTAAAACAGGGGGGTGGGCCTTTATCTTGTTAATAAAATATTGTATATTTTCTTTGTTTGATTGAGCAAAAATGATCACACCACTACCATCATTTTTTACTTCACCTTTGATCTTTAATTGCTGCGCTATGGTAAAAATATAAGGCCTAAAACCTACCCCCTGAACTTGTCCGCTAATATGGATTTTTTCCAATATGGTATTTTTAGTACTCATTTAATGCACCGTACAAACCATACAGGGATCAAATGAGCGGATAATATGCTGGATATTAATATCTTGTTGCTGAAGATCACTAACGCTAGTCCCCTTTAAGGCAAACTCTAATGCACCAGCTTGTTGTTTTGCATCTCTTGGCGAAAAATTCCATGTGGTTGGAGCAATAATTTGATAGTTTGCAATATGACCGTTTTCAACTTTCAACCAATGCCCTAAACTGCCTCTTGCTGCTTCAATTAGACCTACGCCTTCTCCCTCATTGAGAAGTAAATTTTCATTACAAAATGTATCATCAGGCTTTATTTGTCGTAACCATTTTTCCATGCTAGGAACAAGGATCGCAATCTCTAATAAACGTGCAATAACTCGATTTTGCACATTTGCACCGTGCTTGACAACCAAA
>CAYMMQ010000159.1:3617-5055 GCA_964391585.1 uncultured Ectothiorhodospiraceae bacterium | reverse complement strand
ATGGTTCTGATGATGGACTAGAAGTAAGTAGCTCTATTCCCCTCTTTATTAAAGACCAAACAAATGGTTCTGGTGATGGACTAGAAGTAAGTAGCTCTATTCCCCTCTTTATTAAAGAGGGGCTAGGGGAGATTTGTTCTTTAAATAAACTGAAATCAGACGTACTAGCTTATTTTAATTGCGCCATTTTTTCTCGATTCGGTTGTAATACAATGCCTTTTTCAGTGACTATCGCATCGATGAGTGTGGCTGGGGTCACATCAAAAGCAGGATTTCTCGCAGATGCACCTTTTGCTGCTGTTTGTTGGCCAGAAAAGGTTAATACTTCTGCTAAGCTTCTTTCTTCAATTGGAATTTCTTCACCACAACTGACATTAAAGTCGATGGTTGAAGTTGGCGCCACCACCATCACTTTTATGCCATGATATTTTGCTAACACTGCCAAACCAAAAGTGCCAATTTTGTTTGCCACGTCCCCATTAGCAGCAATTCGATCCGAACCAACAATAACCCATTTAATCGGATGCTTGCTTGATGTTAAATTTTGCATCATAAACGATGCCGCCCCTTCAACTAATAAAGATACAGGGATATCTTCAACCACCATTTCCCAAGCAGTTAAGCGTGCACCTTGCATCCAGGGCCTTGTTTCATCGGCATAAACATGGGCAATACAGCCATTATTCCAAGCACTGCGAATAACACCTAGCGCTGTTCCATAACCTCCCGTTGCTAATGCCCCAGCATTACAATGAGTAATCACTGAGCATTTTTCATCACTAGACAAATCAGCCTTAATCAGATTTGCTCCTAACTCACCCATTAATTTATTATTAGCAATATCTTCTTCATGAATTTTGATCGCATGTTGTAACAAAGCTGGAAGTGGCTCTCCTTGTTCATCCAGCGAATCGATAATGCCTTGCATTTCACTAATTGCCCAATGCAAGTTAATCGCTGTAGGACGCGCTTTAGCTAAATAAGCAACTTCTTGTTTTATCTGTTGTTTCCAATCATTGGGATGACTTTTATAATACTGCTTTACCGCTAAAACCATAGCATATGCTGCGGTAATACCAATTGCCGGTGCGCCACGAACCACCATATCGCTTATTGCATCAGCCACAGCGGGTAATTGGGTGTAAGGTAAATAGCTTTCTTTATGCGGTAAGATACGTTGGTCAAGCAGTTTTAATGTATTATTTTCCCAAATGATAGGTCTAATTCTTTCCACGATCTTTTGTCCTTTGATTTATTTGTTATAATCATTGTTTTTAGGGGTCGGAGTCAACTTTGCATACTATTAAATATCAGCATAATTTTAATTAATAATAATGTGTTAAATTTTAACTCATTATTATTTTGACTCCGACCCCGAATTATATCAAGCATCTCTGGCATTAATATTTATAACGAATGAGTAAGTTTATGCAAAAAG
>CAYMMQ010000159.1:0-3517 GCA_964391585.1 uncultured Ectothiorhodospiraceae bacterium | reverse complement strand
ATCAAGCATCTCTGGCATTAATATTTATAACGAATGAGTAAGTTTATGCAAAAAGTCGACAGCATCATTTATGCAACTTGGATAATCCCCGTTATTCCAAAAAACACAGTATACCAAGATCATGCTTTAGTAATCCATCAAGGAAAAATTATTGCCATAGCTCCAAAAGCTGACATTGAAAAAAAATATCATGCAATTGATACCCATCGCTTAGAAAAACAAGTGCTGATCCCAGGTTTAATCAATGCTCACACCCATAGTCCCATGAGCTTAATGCGCGGTTTAGCCGATGATTTACCGCTGATGGAATGGCTTGAAAAACATATCTGGCCAGCAGAGGCACAACACGTTAATAGTGAATTTGTCGCTCAAGGCAGTGAACTGGCGATTGCTGAAATGTTGTTAAGTGGCACCACTACTTTTAATGATATGTATTTTTTCCCAGAATATACCGCACAAGTTGCTGATCGTATTGGTATGCGCTGTGTATTAGGACAAATTATTATTGATTTCCCTTCGGCTTGGGCAAAAAATAGCAAGGAATATTTTGCTAAGGGAAAAGCCTTGCACCAGCATTACCAACATCATCAACTGATTTCAACCTGCCTCGCTCCACATGCCCCTTATACGGTGAATGATGAAAATTTAAGCTTAGTCAAACAACAAGCAGAAGATTTAAGTGTTGCTATTCATATTCATTGTCATGAAACCGAGTCCGAGGTAAGTAATTCATTAAGTCAGTATCAATTACGCCCTCTAGAGCGCTTAAATAATTTAGGTTTATTATCTGAGAAGTTAATTGCGGTACATATGACAAAATTAAATGAACAGGATCAAGCGCTTGTTTGTGATAAAAAGGTCAATATTGTGCACTGCCCCGAGTCTAATATGAAACTTGCCAGTGGTATTGCTCCTATTAATGCCTTATTAAAACAAGGAGTTAATGTCGCACTGGGGACAGATGGTGCTGCCAGTAATAATGACTTAGATATGATAGGTGAAATGAAAAGCGCATCTTTATTAGCCAAAGTGTCAAGCGAAGATGCAACGGCACTACCCGCTCAACAAGCACTTGAAATGGCAACTATCAATGGTGCAAAAGCCTTAGGGCTTGCCGATAAAATCGGCTCTTTAGAAGTGGGAAAACAAGCTGACATCTGCAGTATTTGTTTTGATAACATCAATACCATTCCACTTTACCACCCGATTTCACAACTGGTTTATTCAACTGCAAAAAGCCAGGTGAGCAATGTGTGGATTAATGGCAAACAACAAATGAAAAATCATGAGTTATTACATATTGATAGTGAACAATTACATCAATATGCTCATACATGGCAACTCAAGTTACAGCATCTAAAATAAGGTAATTCAAGATGAACACAGCAAAAAATATTGATCCAGCAGAAATTGCTAAATTTGAAGATATTGCCATGCGTTGGTGGGACAAAAATGGTGAGTTCAAACCACTACATGATATTAACCCCAGCCGGCTTAATTATATCAAAACCCATGCAAAAGGTTTGTCGGGTAAAAAAATTCTTGATGTCGGTTGTGGCGGTGGCATATTAGCTGAGGCACTAAGCCAAGAAGGTGCCATTGTTACCGGCATTGATATGGGAGAAAGTAATCTAAAAGTCGCTAAAATGCACTTATTTGAATCAAAATTAGACATTGATTATCGTTGGATCACAGTTGAAGAATTAGCCGAACAAGAAAAAGGCCAATATGATATTGTCACCTGTTTAGAAATGCTTGAGCATGTACCGCAGCCTGACTCTATTATTGATGCTTGTGCCTCTTTATTAAAACCTGACGGAGATTTATTTTTATCCACCATCAACCGTCAGCCAAAAGCGTATTTATTCGGTGTTGTTGCGGCTGAATATCTCCTAAAAATTCTTCCTAAAGGCACACATGATTATAAAAAATTTATTCAACCCGCTGAGTTAAATACCTGGCTGCGTAAGGTTTCCTTTAAAATTCAAGATCTACAAGGTATGACTTATAACCCTTTTTCTCGCCAATGCCATTTTAATGATGATATTGATATCAACTATATTTTACATGCCAAACAGCAAAGTTGCCTTTAAGCTATGAGCATTACAAAACCTTGTAAGGGTGTTTTATTTGATCTGGATGGTACCTTAATAGATACTGCAGCCGATCTTGCCAATGCATTAAATCTAGTACTTATAGAAAATAAACAGCCAACACTGAGCTTTGAGCAAATTCGCCCAGTAGTCTCTCATGGTGGATTAGCCTTAATTCAGCGTGGTTTTGCACACTTGGCCGAAGATTTTGACTTTGAAGCTTTACGTCTGCGTTTACTGGATTTTTATCAAGCGAACATTTGTGAAAAAACCTGCTTATTTCCACAGCTCGATGAATTATTACAGCAATTAGAGCAAGCTAATATTGCCTGGGGAATTGTCACCAATAAACCGCAATGGTTAACCCAACCCTTACTTGAAAAACTTGCATTAACTGAACGAGTACAAGCGCTGGTCTGTGGTGACACGCTCAGTGTTAGAAAACCACATCCACAGCCTATTATTCATGCCTGTCAAGAAATGCGAAGAAGTATTGATGAATGTATTTATATTGGTGATGCCAAACGTGATATTGAAGCGGCTCAAGCTGCTGGAATGAGAAGTGTTGCTGCAGCTTATGGTTATATTGAAGCAGATGATCCTCCCCAACATTGGCAAGCTGACAAGATTATCGACTCGCCAGAACAATTATGGCCTTATATTCAAAGTCTGTTATAAGGTTTCTTATTGCTTATGACAAAATCATCCCTTGCTGATGCGTATGCCTATTGTGAACAGTTAGCCAGTAGTCATTATGAAAACTTTCCAGTTGCATCAAAAATGTTACAAAAACCCTTACGTCAAGCGATATGTGTAATTTATGCTTTTGCCAGAACAGCAGATGATTTTGCAGACGAAGGTGATTTATCACCAGAGCGGCGACATTCTTTATTAGAACAATACTCAACTCAAATTGAACAGCTTAAAAAAGATGATTTCAGCACAGTAGAAAATTGGCTAAATGCTCCTATTTTTATTGCTCTTGCCGATGTTAAAGAACAATACCAACTTGATTTAGCACTTTTTCAACAACTTATCTCTGCATTTCAACAAGATGTGGATAAAACAAATTATCAAAACTTTGATCAATTAACCGCTTATTGCCAACGCTCCGCTAATCCCGTGGGGCGTTTATTATTACAACTTAACCGACAAAATAGTGAAAGCAATAATATCTTATCCGATCACATCTGCACTGCTTTGCAATTGATTAATTTTATCCAGGATTTTCAGCAAGATATTATAGAAAATCAACGCTTATATATTCCCATAAATGATCTGAATGAGTCTCTAGTTGATGTTGATGAAATATTACTTGCTATCCAACAAGGCAAAAAATTTACCCCTAATTATCAAAAACTATATCAGCAGCAACTCGCTCGAGCAGAGCAGTTGTTAATACAAGGTAAACCGCTCATTAATAA
>CAYMMQ010000158.1:0-5074 GCA_964391585.1 uncultured Ectothiorhodospiraceae bacterium | reverse complement strand
GGTTGCTTCAATACCTCCAATTCCACTTACCTCTAAGCATCTTATTATAAACTTATCTATAAATTGTCTATGATTGCCTGATTTAAGTAATCTAAACATTTCCACATCTTTTTCTTCTAAAGCCAAGTACATACTTCTATCAATTACCCCGAGTGGTTTATTTAGAATTTTCGGATCAACCATATAATTGCCAGTATGGGGGTCAGAGTGAAAAACAAATACCTTTTTTCCTTCTGAATCTGTAATGGGAGAAAACTCAAACTGGTGATCAAAGAAATCCAGTAAACTATCAACAACTCTTTGTTTTGCCTCATCGGAAACCTCCGGAGATGACAAAAATTTATTAAGTGTCGTCCATTGACATTGATCTTCAACTTTGACCTTTTTAGAAGTGTAGACTCTTTCAGGGGCATAAATAATAGTTTCCCCTCTTTTTTCATTGAATGACTGAATTGTCAACCTAAAAGCATCATCACGTTTAGGATAAGCAGGGTCATTAATGTCTCTTATACACCACGTATTTGAGAAACCTAATAGTGACTCGGCAAATAGAGCGTTTTGTCTAGTTGTTCCTCGAGTATTTTGTTTTACTTCATCCAGCACGGTTGAGCTGGAAGAGTAGGATAATCGAATGAATTCTTCGGCATTAGGGTTTAGCATTTTAATAACTACTTTTCTTGAAGACCCATCTTCGGCTCGGATAGTTGCTCCATAAGTGGTGAAAAGACTCCCTCCCCCTAAGTAAGAATCGAGTGAAATCAAATCATCTAATGATCTTGATAAGGCTGGATCCTTTTGAGCGTTAGATAGCAAATTTTCCCAAAAAATTAATTTTTTCATTCCCTTCGTGCTGTCTTGCGTCTGCAATAAACGTTCACGGACTGCGGGCTCAAAATCTATAAGCTGGACTGCTATCTGCATCCCCCTAATAAAAAGGGGAGAAGATTCACCTGCCTCGATCATTGCTTTAGTTGCAACAGGCAAGTTACTGTCTGCTTCAGTTTCTTCCTGGTTAAAAACTGAAATTACTTGATCTTGTAGATTTTTTATGGTTTTGAAATATACAGAATTACTTTCTTGAGCTTGTTTACCTATGGTTGAATCAAATTGATGGCGATATTTAAAACCAAAATAGCGTATTCTACGAGTTTCTGAAGTAAGAATTCGTGGCAAATCTTTCTGGTAATCATTACTTTTCACCCTTATTCCGGTGATATACCCACTTACTTTTTTTATAATTTTAGTTCTTGTAAAAGAGTCCATATTAACATCATCAACGTTGAGGGCTTGGAACATATGGGGGACAAGCATCTGTGCAGCTGGCCCTGCTATCACTTTTGCGTCACCTTTTCCGACAGCACTACCCAAAACCGATTTGAAAAACCCTTTTTTTAATCCTAATTCATTGATAAGCACTCCCTTAAGTAATTTACAACCTTTTTCAGAAGAAAGTAGCCCGTCTTGATCAGCTAGCGCTCTTAGCGCGACTATAAACTTTTGGCTATCTGGCAGATTTTTAAGGTAGTCAATGGTATCACTGAAACTAATGAAAGCCGACCTGCCACGATTATTTAAAATAAACTTCCCTGATTTTTTATCGTATTGGATGTCATTTTGTTGCCATTCACTTCTATTAAGATAAACATTAACCCATTCAGTAGCTAAATCAGTAGAAACTTCTTCTGCAACCCGCCTATTGCCAGAAGCAGCCTTGATTAAGAGGTCTGCTCTTTGGGTTAGGAGGGAACCAACAATATCAGCTGCAGCAACTTTATCTAGGCTTTCCTCACCAGAAGAATACTTAATTCCAAGCTCATCTAATTTTTTCTTAAAGGCTCGGAAAGTGGGTATATCTGTGATTTGCTCTGCAACCAAAATAGCCCCTTCAATTCCAAGTAATTTGTATTCTTTAATATAAAAGTCTATCTTGTCTTGAATCGCAATCTCAGGGTCATTCAAATATGCGGTGTTAAGGGCTTTTATCAAATCTCTACGTTGGGGACTATGAGGAAAACTCTCATTTAGCAACTCTACTAATGCTGGATAGTCTTGTTGTCGCAGGTTTCCTGGTTTAGTTAGCCTATACAGCTCATCTCTCATGGGTTTTGCAAGCAGAACAGAGTAAACATCGTCCTCATACAAAGAAAGTTTGACATTAATTAGTCGCCGTTCATATTTGTTTTTGGTACGCCTCACATAAACAGCAAAGTCTTGGATGTTCTCAAAATGCACCTCTTCTATTCGCCTAACTATCTCTTTAACAAAACGTAGTTGATAAAAACGATCAAAATCCCTTATGGAGCCCTCTTCAATATCACTATCCCCATCGTCTTTATTTGCCAATTTAAACAATGGGTAACATAAACTTAAAAGCTGGTATTTATCCATCGTACCGATATCGATACGGGTATCTCTCATAATAGATTCAATAAATACAAAAAGCTTTTCTTCCGAAGATGCCATGGTCTTGGCAACAAACTCAATTTTTTTACTAGTTCTCTGAACCTCTCCCTTTTTGCTAGCTTCTGCATAAAGCGACTCATTATCTAAGCTATAATTTTGAATTAGGTCATCAATCGTAATTCCAAGAATATCACCATCCCGTTGCCAACTACTCATACGGAAATGCCCGATTTCTTTCTCGACTAAAATTTCAAGATGTTTTCTTTCGAAGTCATAATCATCAAGGTAGGAAAGACATGCTTCAACGTAAAGTGCTTTGGTATCGGGATCTAATTCATGATCGCGGGCATATTTATTTAATAGTTTTTCGATATCCCCTATGGGTTTGCCATCAATTTGCTCCCGAAATTCAGTGGGAATTGGCAAAGATTCCATCTCTTCTTTATCATCACGCCTAATTAGCTCTTTCCCAAATATTTTTTTGTAAGCAGCTTCGATTATGAGCTTATTTTCCGGTCCAACGCTTTCACCATTTATAGGGGGATAATATCTTGTCATTGGCTCAAAGCCAGCTATTTTAACCGCTTGAAAGATATATTCGATTTGTTTTTGATCCAACTCTCCATCCGGAATATCAGGTAAATAATATCGCTCAATATAACGAAATAAAATAGTTTTTAACTCTCGATGCAAGTAGGCTGGGCGGCTTAAGCCATATATATTGTCTGAAGCCACAAAATAACCATCCTCTGTGGTGGGTAAATCACCACTAACTAAACTGTTTACCCTTCCCAAAAACTGGGCCATAGAGTTTATATCAGTATAAAACACAGCGCCCTTATCCGTAAACTGATCAAATCGATAGTTTACAAAACGGACTAAACTATCGAGAGGATCACCATCCTTTTCACGGCCAAACAATTTTTGAGTTAACTTACTAATTTCGTTATCTTGAAACATCTGCTCTGCAACTTGTACATAATCGGTAACTTCCGAAATCTCTTTAAAACTTGGTGACAAATAAGAGAGGTCTTTGGTGTTTACTAAGAAAAACATCTTAATTTTATCTTCAGACATTCCTTCCGCCATTAATCTTTTAGTCACCAATGATCCGACTTTCCTAGCGACCTCTTTTTTCGTATCTCTCCTTGGATATATCCCTCTAAAATCATAATATAAGTTGTTGTTAGCTATTTTAAAAAAATCACCAAAGTCTCTTGGGTGCAACTTCGTGAGATATTGTTCGACAGCCTCCAAATCATTCTTAACAGCAGCATCAACAATTGCCTCAAGATGAGTCATTCTTGACTCTCTCCTTAATTCAGGGGGCAGTGGGGTATACTCAAAATGACTTGTCTCGTAGTCCTTTATTGCATGAAGTCCTAATTGTTCCACTGCCCTTAAGATGGGAGCCTGATGTTCAATGCCTCTGCTATTGCCTAAACGATCAGCTAATTTAGTAGGTATATCGGCACTCGCAGTGGATTTAAGACCTGCTTTTTCTAGCAATTCTGGAGACCCAAAATCAGAGAGCATTTCATGTAGCCAGCTAACACCAAATGAAATGCCTCGTTTTGCATTTGCGTTAAATGCAGCTCTGGCTGTACCATTTGTCAAATGTTTAACCTCATGAGCCATAATGCCCACTACTTCATCCAGGCTATCGAAAAAATTTATTAAGGATTGCGAAATAAAGATTGTCCCATCGGGAAATACAAAACTCTCGGGTTCCTGCCCTTTGTTCATGATAACAACTCTTACTTTTCCTTCCCACTGTTGATTACCTTGAACCATTTTGTCGACATAATTTTGGATGGTTTCCACTCTGGCACTGTCCACTTCCAAATCCCTAGTTACAGATAAGTATTCAAATTCTGCTTGAACTTGTTCAGTAATGTCCTCATTAATCTTTTTTCCTTTACTATCTTCTACCTCAAGAGTTATTGGCCTTAAAACATTAATCTTCACTGCAGGATTTGACTTATATTCATCATCTAAAATAACTTTTTGTCTTAATTTGCCTTTAGGTCTTGGCCTCCCAAGGTAACCTGTCCTTGCAAGCGAGGAAAGAGGCATCCTTTTTGCTGATACTGCAGTTAAAGCTTCTCCTTTTGAAAGATTATTAAAATGTTCTTTAATTCCTATATTGTCCATAACTTTATGATGCCATAACAAATCAAAGCCTTGCAACATTTAAAATGTCAGCAGATTAAATTTTAGGTTATCCAAGGGGACTTTATAGATGTCATTTCGATGATTCCATCTAAATCTTAAGCTCTTTAAGCGTAACAAAGAAACTTATCTTTTCGTAAACCATTTTGTTTTGCTATTCTTCTTTTATAAAAATCACAAAAAGATTCAATGCCGTTAATATGATTTTTACCTTGAGAAAATTTATTATTCAATTTACTAAAATCTACAATCTTTAAACAAGGCAGGTCAAAATATTTAATCATATGTTCAGGGGAGATACCAATAGCTTTTGCAATTAAAACTGTATTGGAATTATTAGAAGAATACTTTTTGAGAAGTGTCAATAAATTATCAAACAAAAATCAAAAACCAATATAAGCCATAAGGCGGCGCACCCAGCGTCCCTCCCAATTTTCACAATTTGCGGAGGAGGGGGGATTCGAACCCCCGTAGCCCGGAAGGGCTCAGGTTCTCCAAA
>CAYMMQ010000157.1:3922-5145 GCA_964391585.1 uncultured Ectothiorhodospiraceae bacterium | reverse complement strand
TCAACATCTGATCGCGCTTCTTATTCAGAAGCTGGCAAACTACATATTCCTTACATAAGCCTACCTGATGGAAGCAACTACAGTGCTGATTTGTCATTAACTGGTACCGATGCAACTGGCATCATGAACTTTGCTTTGGACACTGCTACAGCTATTCATGCACCACACTTTACCTATGACGATCCAACAACTTGGGGTGGATTAACAACTGATTATTCAGCTTGTTCAGCAGGCAAAAACCAATCCCCCATTGATATCAAAACTACAGGTATTTCTTATGCTATGACTCCAATTGGTTTCACTTATGGCACATCTGCATTAAATATTATAAATAATGGGCATACAGTGCAAGTAAACTATGATGAAGGCAGTACCATTGCGGTTGATGGTCATAGCTATAATTTATTACAATTTCATTTCCATACACCCAGTGAACACAATATCGATGGTAGCTCCAAACCCATGGAAATGCATTTAGTTCACTCAGATGAAAATGGCAACTTAGCGGTTGTTGGGGTAATGATTGAAGAAGGCACAGAAAATGCGGCAATTGCTGATGTTGTTGCTCATATTCCTGCCACTGAAACTGAAGCAACCACTATTGCAGGGGTAACAGTTAGTGCTGAAAACTTATTACCTGCTGAACGCCTTGAATATCGTTATAGTGGTTCATTAACAACGCCTCCTTGCTCTGAAGGTGTGCAATGGTTAGTGTTGAAAAACAGCATTCAAATGTCAACAGCACAATTGAGCAGTTTCCAAACAGTGCTACATAACAACAACCGTCCGATTCAAGGGACTAATGCGAGAAATGTTGTAGCTAACCAATAATCTACCAATTATCATTGGAGCTACATCCAGAAACCCGGATTACGCTTCGCTCATCCAGGCTACGGGATCATGCAAAACCGTAGGGTGGAAGAGCGAAGCGTATTCCGCCATTTTAACCAAACCGTTTCATCAAAACCACGAGGTGAAACCGTAGCACGCCGGCAAACAAACCATCAATTATTCCTCCGCAGCTTAAAATCATTTATAATGTTTTGTTTTTTTCAAGCGAAATACAAATAAATGAGTTCGAATAGCAACACAAAATCTTCCATCTTACCCCCAACCAAATACCAAGCAGGAAAAAAATCTTGGTGGGGACAACTTTATGGCTGTGCTTTATCCTTTGCACTGAGTCAATTAATCGAAAAAAAAGATCACTTTATCGTTTTAAT
>CAYMMQ010000157.1:0-3822 GCA_964391585.1 uncultured Ectothiorhodospiraceae bacterium | reverse complement strand
ACCCTATTAATCCAGCAAGGCGAGTTAATTGATCGCGAGCAGTTTCGCCGCGAACTGGTACAAAAGGGTTATTTTCATGTTAAAACCGTATATGAACATGGCGAGTTTAGTATTCGTGGCAGCATTATCGATTTATTTCCAATGGGTAGTAAAAAACCTTATCGTTTAGACTTATTTGATGATGAACTTGAAAGCATTAAAACCTTTGATGTGGAAACACAACGAAGCATTGATACGGTAGCAGAAATTAATATGATGCCAGCGCGCGAGTTTCCTATCGACAAAGAGGGGCGCGAATTATTCAGACAACAATACCGTGATATTGTTGGTGGCGACTTACCCTCGAGTAGTATTTATAGTGATATTAGCAAAGAAGTGATCCCTGCAGGCATTGAATATTATATGCCGCTGTTTTTTACTCAAACAGCCAGCTTATTTGATTTTCTACCTGAAAATAGTATTATTTGCCACAATATCAATTTGCAAAACAAAGTTGAGCACTTTTTCCTTGATGTTGAAAATCGCTATCAGCAATATCGTCATAATATTCAACGCCCTATATTAGCACCCGAGCAACTTTATCTTAAAGCTGAACAAATTTTTGCTCAGCTAAAAAAATTCCCAGTTATCGTACAACAAAGCTTTGAGTTTGAAACCAAAGCAGGAGTGACTAATTTTGCCACCCAAAAACCGCAAAGCCTGCATCATGCGATTACCCAAGAAAATGGTTATCAACAACTCAAACAACTGATCGATGATTATTCCGGGCGAGTACTTTTTGTGGCTGAATCATCTGGGCGTTTAGAAAACCTATTAGATATTTTTAAACAACATAAAATCTACCCCGCTCGTTTTGAACATTTTAATGATTTTATCTGTGATAAAAAAAATAAAAAATTAGGCATTAGTATTGGTTATTTAGATGCTGGTTTAGCCATTGAATCACTGGGTTTAATGATCATTCCTGAAAGCCAATTATTTGGCAATAAGGTCATGCAACGTCGTCGTCGCAAACAGTCCAGACAAAATATTAACGAAGAAGCGATTATTAACTCGTTAGCAGAATTGGAAATCGGCACACCTGTGGTACACGAAGACAATGGTGTAGGACGTTATTTAGGCTTAGAAACCTTAGACATTGACGATCAACCACACGAATTCTTATTATTAGCTTATAGAGATGATGACAAACTCTATGTACCGGTATCATCCTTACACCTAATCAGTCGTTATACCGGCGCTAGTCCAGAAACTGCGCCCTTGCACAAACTCGGTTCGGGACAGTGGGAAAAAGCCAAGCGTAAAGCTAAAGAAAAAATTCGTGATGTGGCCGCTGAGTTATTAGAAATTTATGCCAAACGTGAAGCGCTACAAGGTTACGCTTACCGCTTAGATGAAAAAGAATACCAGACATTTGCCGATGGTTTTGCTTATGAAGAAACCCCCGATCAAAAACAAGCCATCATTCAGGTTATTGCTGATATGGCAAGTGATAAACCTATGGATAGACTGGTTTGTGGCGATGTAGGGTTTGGTAAAACCGAAGTGGCCATTCGTGCCGCTTATATGGCGGTACAAAACAATAAGCAAGTGGCAATTTTAGTCCCCACCACCCTTTTAAGCCAACAACACACCGAAAATCTGCAAAATCGTTTTGCTGACTTACCTTTTGTGATCAAAGGTTTATCACGTTTTCAAACAGCGAAGCAGCAAAGTGAAATCCTAAAAGGTGTTGCTGAGGGAACCGTTGATATTGTGATTGGCACCCATAAGTTACTACAAAAATCCATTTTATTTAAACGCCTAGGTTTGATAATTATCGATGAAGAACATCGTTTTGGCGTACGGCAAAAAGAGCGCTTTAAGCAATTAAAAAATAAAGTCGATGTATTAACTATGACTGCCACCCCGATCCCTAGAACCTTAAGCATGTCTTTAGCGGGTATTCGTGACTTTTCTATTATTGCCACACCACCCGAAAAACGTCTGGCGATTAAAACCTTTGTGATGCAATGGAGTAATGAGCAGATCAAGGAAGCCTGTCAACGTGAACTAATGCGTGGAGGACAAGTCTTTTTCTTACATAACAAAGTAGACACCATCGAAAAACGAGCTCGAGAACTAGCTGAATTATTACCCGATGCAAAAATTGAAGTCGCTCATGGGCAAATGCATGAGCAACAATTAGAGCAAGTGATGGCCGATTTTTACCACCAACGTTTTAATATCTTGGTCTGTACCACTATTATTGAAACCGGTATTGATATTCCCACGGCTAATACCATTATTATTGAACGCGCCGATAGGTTTGGATTGGCACAATTGTATCAACTTCGAGGCCGTGTTGGTCGCTCTCATCACCGTGCTTATGCTTATCTGACGGTACCTGATAAAAAATTGATGACCGCTGATGCGATTAAACGCCTTGAAGCGATTGAATCGATTGAAGAACTCGGTGCTGGTTTCACCCTTGCCTCTCATGATTTAGAAATTCGTGGTGCAGGTGAATTATTAGGAGAAGGTCAAAGCGGACAAATGCAGGAAATCGGCTTTACCTTATACGGTGAATTATTAGATCGCGCCGTTACATCACTTAAAGCTGGCAAGGATATTGATTTAGATAGCAAGCAATACAACATTGAAATTGATCTTGCCGTTCCAGCTTTGATCCCCGATGACTACTTACCCGATGTGCACCTGCGACTATTAATGTATAAACGTATCGCCAGTGCAAAAGATGATGTTGACTTGCGTGACTTACAAATTGAAATGATCGACCGCTTTGGTTTATTACCCGATCAAAACAAAAATTTATTTCAAATTGCCAGCCTTAAATTACAGCTAGTTGAATTTGGTATTTTAGAAGTTGCCTTTAGCGAACACGGTGGACGTATTTTATTTATCGATAACCCACCGATTGATCCGATGAAAATTATCAACCTCATTCAAAGCAAACCGGGCGAATTTCGATTGGAAGGCAATAATAAACTGAAATTATTAAAACAAATTTCAGAAGCAGAAAAACGCATTGAATATTTGAAAAAGCTTTGTGAGCGGTTTAAGTAAATGATGTAACATTTTAATTTTGTTAATAGCAAAACTCTTTAATAAATTATTTTGACTTTATGCGAAAAAAGTTATAAGTTAAATTACTTGCTAATTTTAGGTGATTTTGGAGAAAACAGATGATGAGTTTTGAAGATAGAATTACAATTACCCCTGATATTAGAAGTGGGAAACCTTGTATAAAAGGCACTCGAATTACAGTGTATGATATTCTGGAATATTTAGCTGGTGGGATGACCTCTAAGGAAATATTAAACGACTTTCCATCATTAACAGAAAAAGATATCCAAATGGTATTTGCTTTTGCAGCGGCTAGAGAGCATAGATTATCTGGAACATTAGCGGCATGAAGCTCCTTTTTGATGAAAATATAAGTGCAAAACTAGTTACAATATTAGCAACAGACTTTCCCAATAGCTCTCATATTGAAACTATTAAAATGCAAGGGAAAACGGATACTGTCATTTGGAATTATGCAAAGCAAAACAGCTTTATTATTGTATCTAAGGATAACGACTTCAGACAAAGAGCCTTTGTTCATGGCGCTCCTCCGAAAGTTATTTGGCTGGACGTAGGAAATAATGGAACGAATGAAATAGCAAAGTTAATCAAATATCATCGTCAAAAAATAGTCAGCTTTAATAAAATTCCTGAAGAAAGCTTGCTAGTGTTAACTATAAAATATAAAAAATCTTAAGAGGTACTTGCAAAATTAAGGTTTTTGCTTCAGATCAAGGCGAAAATATTCTGAAAAAC
>CAYMMQ010000156.1:0-5164 GCA_964391585.1 uncultured Ectothiorhodospiraceae bacterium | reverse complement strand
GCTTTTAGGCGAGGGGGAAGCCTAAACACATCAGTTTCCTCCTTAAGTACCAACGTATGAATCAATATTATTACTTGGGATTAATAACGATGAAGGTGTTTTACCTTTGTTCTTTTACATCACTTTTACAACTATTTAGGGAGCTAGTTGCAAAATCATCTACCTCTATGCTGTTGGATTTGCTATACTAACACACCTGAGTTTAGGTAATGATAAGTTACTGAACACGTTAAATTGAGCAAGTACCTCTTCACTATAAGGAATAAAAATGTCAGAAGCTGGAAAAATAATTATAAACGATAAAGAATATAATCTTGATGAATTGAGTAATGAAGCAAAATCATATATCGCTCAAATTCAATTAATTGATCAAAAAGTAGCTCCGATGCGTGCTGAGTTAGCGATTTTTCAAACAGCTAGAGACACCTATAGTAATTCTTTAACGGCTGAGTTAGAAAATAGTAACTAATCATACGTTGGAACTTAAGCTTCCCCCTCAACTCCCCTTAGAAAAAGGGGAATTGAGGGGGACTTGTGTTGTTATTAAATACTTGAACGGACAGTATTTTACTTCAAAGAAAAATCTCCCCTAATCCCTTTTTGCTAACCAAAATTAGGCGCTTTTAGGCGAGAGGGGAACATTTTCGAACAATATTTATCTTCTAAGTAACCAATGAGCAACTAACTTTTTTCTCCTTCATTTATTAAGGCTTTAAGTAAAGCTATTAAATCCCCATCCTACAAAAATAAACGAAATCGTCAAAATCAGCACAAATAGTGATAAAGCCTGCCATTTAATCACTTTACGTAAAATTAGCAATTCCGGCAAGGAAAGTGCTGCAACACTCATCATTAAGGCAAGCGTCGTTCCAATAGCCACACCTTTAGATAACATTGCTTCTGCCACCGGAATAATCCCCGTTGCATTAGAATAAAGCGGAACTCCTAATAATACCGCTGTAGGAACATCATACCAATTACCACTGGCTAGGTTTTCTGCCACCCACGATTCAGGAACATAACCATGAAAAACTGCCCCAATTCCAATACCGACAAGTATCCAAGTCCAGATCCTACCAACAATTTCTTTAACTTCCGATATTGCATAGTTGTGACGACCTTTTAAGCTTGAATCCTGCTTTATATCTGGGGTATTATTCATCTGAATTTTCCACACATATTCTTCCACAAATCGCTCTGGTTTAAACCATTGCATAATAATGCCACCAAACCAAGCAACTGCTAAACCACTAGCAACATATAATAAAGCCAATTTCCAACCAAGAATACCCGCAAGAATAACTACTGCAACTTCATTGATCATCGGTGAGGCAATCAAAAAAGAAAAGGTCACACCTAGAGGGATCCCCGCTTCAACAAATCCAATAAATAAAGGAACAGAAGAACAAGAACAAAAGGGGGTGATTGCACCAAGAGTAATTGCCATTGTTCTTGCCTGCCATTCAGGGCGATTGCGAACATAAGCTCGAATTTTTTCCGGGGATAAAAAAGCGCGTAATAAACCCATGACATAAATAATTAATAACAACATCAAAAATATCTTGCTAACATCCATGACAAAAAAGTGTAAGGCATCTGCAAAATGCTCCCCTTTTTCCAAAGCAAGTAATTGATATACCAATAAATCAGCCAAGCGATCAAACATGTTTCATTTTCCTTTCTGGAGCTTCTTTTTGTTGTAAAGTAATTTCAGGTAGGGCAAAAGATATAAAAGCAGCAATTAATACCAATATGCTAGAGCAAAATAAACAGGCGGCTAATCCACCAAGTTGATAAGATAAACCCGAGATAATGGTACCGGTTAAGCGACCAGCAGCATTGGCCATATAATAAAATCCCACACTCATGGCTACTTTGTCATGATCCGAATAAGCTAAAATCAAATAAGAATGAATGGCGGAATTAATCGCAAAGACCAGTCCAAACAAGGCTAAGCCAATAATGACAACCATTTCAGTTTGAATGTTTTGCTGTAAAGCTAATAAGATCAACGAGGTGAATAGAGCTAATACAAATGCCCATAATCTAGCTGCACTGCCTGCAGGATTTTGTTGTGATGGAAGTAGACTAAGAAGCTTAGGAGCAAAAGCTTGCACAAAACCATATCCAATGATCCACAGAGCCATAAAACTGCCTATTTGACTAAAAGACCAGTGTAATACTTCATATAAAAAAACTGGTAAACCAACCACAAACCAAACATCTCTAGAGGCAAAAAGGAAAAAACGACTTGCAGCTAAGTAGTTTATCGCAGCAATATTAGAAAAAACTTGACTAAATTTAGCCTTGCTTTTCATTTTACCGATGCCAGCAGGTAATAATAAAAATGTCATGATTAAAACAATAAATAACAAGCTGGCTAATATGGCTAAGGCTATTCTGAAACCAAATAATTCAAGAAGCATAGCACCGACAAAAAAACCAGCACCTTTTAAGGCATTTTTAGAGCCGGTTAAAATAGCAACCCATTTAAATAATTGTGAATTATTACTCTCGCCACTACTGACCATGGTTTTAACAGACGCTTTTGCTGACATCTTATTTAAATCTTTAGCAATTCCCGATAAGGCTTGAGCTGCCATTACATAAGGAACTGATAACCAGGCATCAGGGACGGTCAATGCTGCTAAAGCGAACACTTGCATTAACATGCCAATATTCATGGTTAAATTAAGCCCAATTCTGGCGCCTAACCAGCCACCAACCAGATTAGTAACAATACCAAAAAATTCATACAACAAAAATAACATCGCTACTTCTAAAGGTGAGTAACCCAGAGTATGAAAATATAGCACCACCAACATACGAATTGCGCCATCGGTGATGGTAAAAGACCAATAACCTCCAGTAACAATTAAATAATTTCTTAATTCTGCAGTCATAAATTATATTTAACTCATAGTTTAGTTCTAGAAGGCAGGGAAAATTCGAGTTATTAGATAAAATCCCCCTCAGTCCCCCTTTTCCAAAGGGGGAGGCTTAAAACCCACGTACCTTTTTTTCTACCAAAATTAGCTGCTTTTAGGCGAGGGGGAGGTTTAGACATCAACGTTCTCTCTTTTTCTTAGAAGTGAAGCTTAATCTCTTAATTAATCAGTAGACAGATTTTTAGCAACCATATCAACAATTGACATCATTCGGTTTACATAACCCCATTCATTATCATACCAAGCATATATTTTCACTTGGGTATTATTAATTACCATGGTAGATAAGGCATCCACAATAGATGAACGAGGATCATTAACATAATCGATTGATACTAAGGGTTTTTCTTCATAGCCTAAAATGCCTGCAAGCTCACCTTCAGCTGCTTGTTTAAAATAAAGATTAACTTCTTCACTGGTGACAGGGAGAGAAGCTTCAAAAACAAAATCGGTCAGTGAAGCATTTAATAAAGGAACACGGATCGCATGACCATTAAGTTTGCCCTCTAACTCGGGAAATATTTTGGTAATTGCTTTAGCAGATCCTGTTGTTGTGGGGATTAATGATTGACCACAAGCACGGGCACGACGTAAGTCTTTATGACCTTTATCAACGATAGTTTGGGTATTGGTAATATCATGAATCGTTGTCATACAGCCATGTTTAATACCAATTTTTTCATGCATGACTTTTACAATAGGTGCTAAACAATTGGTGGTACAAGAAGCTGCTGTTAATATTTGATGCTGCTTTGGATCATATAAATGATGATTGATCCCATAGACAAGGTTTAAAGCACCTTCGGTAGGAGCGGCGACGATTACTTTTTTTACCCCTTGATCAAAGTATTGCTGTAATCTCTCTGGTTTTTTATGATGTTTTCCTGTTGCCTCAATTACAATATCACAATTTGACCAATCACTATCATTAATATTTTCATTACTTGAGTGAGTAATTAACTGATTATCAATGTGCATTTCTTGCTCAATTGCGCTGGGATCAAAACCCCAAATCCCATGAACAGAGTCATATTTGAGTAAGTGGGCAGAAGCGGTTGCATCTGTTGCTGTCTCGTTAATCTGAACAACGTCATAACTATTGTGTTTCCAACCAGCCCGAAAACCTAACCGACCCATACGCCCAAAGCCATTAATACCCACTCGAATTGTCATATTTTTTTCCTATAATTAAATGATATATTTTAAAATAACTTCAAAATGCCTATTTTTATAGAGATTTGGTATTTCTTTTTTCTGTTGAGGACTGTTTGAGCTAAGTTAGTTGTTAAGCCATTGACGAATTTGTTCAGGTCCTGGTAAACCACCCGCATGAACAACTTTTTCATCAATAACCACGCCAGGTGTTGACATCACTCCATAAGTCATAATTTCAGTGATATCAGTCACTTTTTCCAATTGAATTTCAATACCCGCTTCTTTTGCCGCAATGCTGATTAATTTAGCGGTAGTTTCACAATTTTTACAACCAGAACCTAAAACTTTAATAGATTTCATTAGTTTCTCCTTAAGTGGAATTTATTCAAAATTTAAGCGCAATGAACAGAGCGTGGTCTATTCGGCATTTGTGCTAAGGTAGCTTGATCGGCAATAAAAATATCCTCTTTTTGAGCACCAACAACTAAGGAATTAAGACTATCCAATACCCATAAAGGTAGATTAGGGTTCACTTGGTAATAAATCCATAAACCTTGTTTTCGATCAACAACCAGTTTTGCTTGGCGTAAATTAGCTAGGTGATGGGAAATTTTCGGTTGAGCCATATCTAAAGCATAGGTTATTTCGCAGACACATAATTCGCCGTTTTCGATTAGCAATGACATACAACGTAAACGGGTAATATCAGCTAAAGCTTTATATAGTGAAATCAATTGCATTTTATATCCTTTAGTTTCTATATATAGAAAAGTAGATATAGTTTAGCAGAAAAAATCACAATGTAAATATTTTGTTAATTTAAGTGATATTCTTAAGAGAGTCGTTTTTTTTGTGTTTTGTAATTAATCGCTTTAATGGTGTGGGATTTGATGAGCTAATTGATTGAGTTATATATTCTTATGCTGTAAAAATAGTAGATGCAATATGTTCGCCTCAATAGTGGAATTAGAGTTAGGCTATAATATTTTTACATGTTTAGATTTCGGATGTATAAGACTTTTGTTAAAATAAAGACATTATTAAGAGTATATACCCATAAT
>CAYMMQ010000155.1:0-5217 GCA_964391585.1 uncultured Ectothiorhodospiraceae bacterium | reverse complement strand
AATGATTGATACAAATACATCTGCTGAAATAGACTACGATATTATTGTGATTGGTGGTGGTATGGTCGGAGCTGCTTTTGCTTGTTTAATGCAAAACTCGGCTTTAAAAATTGCGGTGATAGAAGCCAGAACTCCGGACTTTAATTGGCCAAAAAATTCCCACGATATTCGTGTCAGTGCTATTACCCATGCAAGCCAACAATTATTGAGTCATTTACAGGTTTGGGATGAGTTGAAACATCTTGGTGCTTATGCCTATGATGGCATGCAGGTCTGGGATAAAGAAGGTGATGGTCGTGTGGTTTTTGATGCTAAGGAAATTCAGCAAGCCGATCTAGGGCATATTATTGAAAACCGACATATTCAAAAGGCTTTAATCGAAAAAATGCTGCAGTATGAAAATATTGATTATATTCATCCTTTTGTATCCAAACAATTAATTAAAACCACAACAGGTTATGAGTTACTAGCAGAGGATGGACGTAGATTATCGACGCGTTTGATCGTCGGGGCTGATGGGGCAAACTCCTGGTGTCGAGAACAAGCGGGCATTAGTTTAACTCAGTGGGCTTATATGCAAACAGCGGTGGTAACAACGGTTAAAACATCTGAACATCATCAAAATACCTGTTGGCAACAATTTATGCCACAAGGTCCCTTGGCTTTTTTACCACTGGATCAACATTATAGTTCTATGGTGTGGTCAACCAGTCCAGAACATGCAGAGCATTTGTTAAGCCTATGCAAACAAGATTTAGCCACAGAAATTCAACAGCTTTTTAGACAAGATTTAGGTGATTTTTCAATTGCTTCAGATGTGGCTGGGTTTCCACTTAAAATGCGTCATGCGCAAAATTATGTCAAAGAAAATTTGGTGTTAATAGGAGATGCAATTCATACGGTTCATCCTTTAGCTGGGCAAGGGGTTAATTTAGGATTTTTAGATGCGGTTGCTTTAGCAAAGGTGATGAAAACAGCCTTAGCCAAACAGCGAAATTATGCCAGCTTTGCAACCTTAAGAAAATTTGAACGGGAAAGAAAAGGCTCAAATGTGACCATGTTAGCGGCGATGGATGCTTTTAAACGTGGGTTTGGCTCACAGAATGTTGGAATTAAGCTACTACGTAATCAAGGTCTAAACTGGGTAAATGACTCTCGTTGGTTACGCAAGTTTTTCACTCAATATGCTTTGGGTGATACGCCGGATCTGGGGTCGGAGTCAAAATAAGTTGATATCAGATATTTAATGTTTAGCTCCTGTTTCTTTGACTCCGACCCCAAATTTTGGGTGATACGCTGGAGTTTTAAGCTAAGAATCTCGATACTTCATCAAGCTATTAAACTCTGTAATCGTAACGGGTTTGCTGAATAAATAGCCCTGAAAAGAGTGACAATCTTGTCCTTGTAAAAATTCTAATTGTTCCTTGGTTTCCACCCCTTCAGCAATGACCTCAAGATTTAATGACTTGGCAAGTTTTACAATTGTTTTGATTAGCTGGGTATCACCATCTTTTACATCGATATTTTGCACAAACTCTTTATGTACTTTTAGTTGATGTGATGAAAGTTGTTGCATAAATGAAATGGAGGAATATAAGGTGGCTAAATTATCCATAGAAACATCCATTCCCATATTTTTTAACTGCATGATCTTATCAATACAACTATTGTTGCTGGATAAAATTAGCTGTTCAGGCAGCTCGATCTTAAATAAAGAGGCTTTAATGTTATTTTCTTTGAGAGTGCTTTTGACTTCATCAACAAAGTCTTTTGATTCTAAATAAGCTGAGCTGATGTTGATGGTGAGTTTTAATTGTTTCATGCTATGATCTTTTTGCCACAAACTGAGTTGCTGACAACCTGTTATTAACACCCAACGATCAATACTTATCATGATATCGGTTTCTTCAGCGATAGCAATAAAACGATCCGGGGTGAGTATGCCATGTTGTGGATGTTCCCAGCGTAAAAACGCTTCTGCACCAATAGGCTGATTATCATTATCAACCTGTAGTTGATAATAGAGTTGTAATTGTTTTAAAGCGATGGCATGTTCTAGATCTAGTTTTAACATATCATGGTTAGTGATATTTTTTTGCATAATAGGGTCAAAAAACTTGACAGTATTTCGTCCTGATGTTTTTGCTTGATACATCGCCATATCAGCGTGTTCAAGCAACATATCCATTGATTCTTTATTACCACTGAATATGTTTGCACCTATACTAGGAGAGCTAAGGTGTTCATGACCTTTGAGTTGATAGGGTTGAGATAAGGCAATACGAATTTTTTCTGCCACCAAAGCAACGTGTTGGGTCACAAGCGGCTCTTCAACTCCAAGCCCTTCAAGTAAGACAACAAATTCATCCCCCCCAAATCTAGCGGCAGTGTCCATTTCACGGATACAAGATTTAATACGAACGCCTACTTCAATTAATAATAAATCGCCATATTCATGTCCTAAAGAATCATTTAATATTTTGAATCGATCCAGATCAATAAACATAATAGCACCAAAATCTTTACGACGCTCAGATGCGATTAAAGCTGACTTAAAACGATCTAAGAACAAACGGCGATTAGGCAATTTGGTAAGGGTGTCATAAAAGGCAAGATTATGAATTTCTTGTTCAATCAGTTTACGTTCGGTAATATCGCTAAAGATAGCGACGTAATGGCTAACTTCTTGTTGAGGATCTTTAACAGCGCTAATAGTGGCCCATTTTGGATAAACTTGGCCATTTTTACGACGGTCATAAATTTCTCCGGACCAATGACCTTCATGTAGAAGACGTTGCCACATTTTGAGATAAAAATCTCGGTCATGTCTACCAGAACTCATCATTCTGGGGTTTTGACCAATGACTTCATCAGCACTATATCCGGTTACATCAGAAAAGGCTTTATTAACGCGAATAATATTAGCCTCTTTATCGGTAATCATAATCGCTTCATGGGTTTCAAAGCTTGCAGCTGCTATACGTAATTGTTCTTCAGCCATTTTTTCTTTACTAATATCTTTTGCATAAAGGTTTAAATAATTAGCTTCATTAATTGGATAAATTAATAGTTGATAGACTGACGTATCATAAGTTAGGTCATGTTGTTTTACTTTTTTGTTAGTCAATGCATCCAAGCATAGTTTTAATAACTGTTGTGGGATATTTCCCTCTACTTTGCTTTGCCAGCAAGCGAATAATTTCGAACTTGCGTGATTGGCATAGATGATTTTTCCATTAATATCAACACGTAAAACAGGGTTGGGGTTTTCAGTGGGAAAGCGAGCAAGTAACTTCAGTTCTTGCTCTAATTGTTTTCGTTCACTGATATCACGTGAAAAAACAATAAATCGTTGTGTGTCTTGCTCATAGGAAACAGAGATTTCTACGGGGATGATATGACCATCTTTATGATAAAGCTTTGTTTCAAAAACTTCCCATCCATCCTTAATGACTTTTTCAATGTGTGCCTTAGTTTCTTCATCACTTTCATTCGCATCTAATTGGTTAATATGCATACCTATTAACTCGTTAGTGGAGTAACCGCTTTGCTTTGTATATGCCACATTTGCTTCTGTCAAAAATCCCTCTTTATTAGCCATCCAAAAGCCATCATGGGTGGTATCCAGTGCTTGTTTGTATTGCAAGATGGATTGTTCAGCCTGTTTTCGTTTTGTAATATCTCTTAAAACCGCAATATATTGTTTGACACCATCAAGAGTTAACTCAGAAATATGAAGCTCTAAGACAAAGCTTGAACCATCCTTACGCAAGCCGGTGACTTCTTGTGCTTTTCCCTTGATTCTTCTTACCCATGCTGGTAGAAATTTCTTAAAGCGTAGTTTCCTTTTCTGAAAATAATGCTCAGGCATAAGCACTTTAAAATTTTCCCCCATCATCTCTTTTGCACTATAAGCAAACATTTTTTCGGCAGCAGGGTTAAATGTTTCAATTGTTCCATCACGGTTAACAGTGACAATGCCATCAATGATATTATCTATCAGTGTGGAGAGTTTTTTTGTTTTTTCCTCAACAGCGGTATTAAGTCGCTTAGTTTCTAATTGTTGGGTTGCTGCAAATTCATTGATAAGCAGATAAAGAGATTTTAATTCTGTACTAACCTTATCAGGGTTTACTCGAGTGTTTAAATTTCCCTGACGAAGTAATTCAGTAGCTTTTGCTAACTCCATAATTGGGAGGAGAATGCTTTTGTTAATAAAATATAAGGACAACAAGATCATGAGACAGCCAAAAATCAAACTGCTTAACAGCATTCTCTGCATTTGTGGAATAATAGATGATAAAACAGTTTTTTTCGGGATGTGGCTAATAATTAGCCAATATTTATTTCGGTCAGTAGGGGAAAAGTAAATCTTCTGAAAGCCATCAATTTCACTATGCTTATCATGAACTCTAATATATTGTGATGCTTGTTGACTAATGGTAAATAAATCAGGCTCAAACTGCTCAAGTGCTTTGTTATTGTTTAAAAGGTTATTTATTAACAGGCTATCGTCAGAATGTTTTAAATAATTACCTTGTTTGTCGACAACGTATCGAAGAGTGCCATGTTTTTCATCATTGACTCCAGCAAAAAGTCCATCAGTGAGTAAGTTAATAATCACTAAGCCTTGAGCTTCATTTGAGTCCATGTATATGGGTGTTGCTATTCTTAAAACAGCAGTAGGAGGTTGTTCAATTATGTCATATTCTTTATTGAGGTCAATATCGGAGTAATACACTTCGCTTTTAGCCAGTTTAAGAGTTTCTCTTACATAATTTGAGTGGGATTTATCTTGCCGCTCAATTTTACTTTTGATGCTTATAATGCCTTGACTATTTCTATCAACCCGAACAAGTTCTATGCCATTTTTATCAAGATAGCGGATTTGATAATATTGGGAATGATTAATGATATTCGCATGAAAAATTGTTGCTAAGCGCTTTTCCCATTGCTGTAGAGTGTCATTACTCAGTGGATCGAGATCGTTATTTTTTTTCGCTCGAAGAATGGCCTGAATCGGGGGAACTTCTGTCAGGGCTAGTAGGTTATTTTGCTGTTCTTGTAAATTGCGTAATATATTTTTGTTGAGCATCGCTAATTTAGCTAACTCAACATTCATGGTAATATTTGTGGCTTCTTTATAGCTATTATAAGTGCTTATTAGCATGCCTAAAGTCAAAAAGAAAACCATGGTGATAATGGTTTTGGTGCGTA
>CAYMMQ010000154.1:0-5227 GCA_964391585.1 uncultured Ectothiorhodospiraceae bacterium | reverse complement strand
AAGGCATCTTCAAGTTTGGCGGGGATTTTCTTAATAATTAACTCATCCCCTCGAGAGAAAATTTCAACCTGTTCAGCATGTAACTGAAAATCCTTCGGGATCCGAACTGCTTGAGAATTACCACTTTTAAATACTTTAGTTAACATAACTTAAACTCCTTTGTGTATATACTTAAAAGTATATACTTTTATTGCTTTTTGTCAAATAAGAAATATGGCTAAGTGATGGTTGACCTCTAGACCAATATAGCGAGACACTTCAAAATACGCTTTTTAGGGCTTAAAATATCATACTTATGAGAAAACTGTAGTAACACAAGTTGACTAGTTAACGACAAACGCCCTATACTGCAACTACAATACAGTTGCAAAAACTGGTAAGTATTATATAATCAGAAAATGAGCAAACAACAAAAATTGATTCAACAGTTATTACAAGCCAAAACTTTCAAATGGTCTGAATTAATAACGCTATTACTTGCACTTGGTTATACCGAAATACAAGGTAATGGGTCTCGAGTGAAATTTGATACTGGAAATCCAGAAGACTTAATTAACTTACACAAACCACACCCAAGTAATGAAATGAAAAGTTATGCCATTAAGCAAGTCAAAGAGAAATTACAAAAAAGGGGGTTGATATGAAGTTGCTACAATACAAAAATTATTATGGTTCACTTGAAGCGAGCATAGAAGATAGCTGTCTATATGGAAAAATCGAATTTATTGAGCCACTTGTCACCTATGAAGCTGAAAACATAAAAGATGCTGAAAAAGAGTTTATGAATGCTGTTGATGATTACTTAGAAACCTGCAAACAACTTGGTCATAAACCAGAACAAACCTGCAAAGGCTCTTTCAATGTGCGAATTGGTAGCGACCTACATAGAGGCAGCCATTAAAGCGAAAGCATTAGGAATTAAATTAAATGATTTTGTTAAACAATCTATTGAAAAAGCGCTTCATTGCTAAAAATTAACTCAAACTGATCTTTACAAGTAGGTGCACTGTATAATTTTATGGTACAAAACAAATTAATTGAACGCATTAAAAAGCTATTAGCCTTAAGTAGCAATAATCCCAACCCGCATGAAGCTGAGATCGCTCTTAAACGAGCTCAAAAACTTCTTGCTGAAAATGATATGTCCATGTCTTCTCTTGCAGAAGTCGAAACTGAAGAAGTTGGGGAGTCAAAAGGTAAAAATGTTGAGAAATGGAGCCGTATCGTTTATCAAGCAATTGCAGAGTTATACCATTGTGAATATTTTGCTGATTATAATCCTCCAGCAAGACATGTTGTCATTGGTTCACTCGCAAATCGCACCACTGCCATATTAATTATTGATTATGTATTAAAAGCCATTCGCATTGAAAGTAAAGGTAAAACAGCATCGTTTAAAAATGGTGCTGCTCTTGGTGTTGCTCAGTCATGCAGAAAAATAATAGAAAATGAAAAGAAGAATGATGAAATTATTATTGCTGGTACCGGATTAGTTGCTGCAGATATACGTCTAGTAAGAAGCTCTGCTAATGAGCAATATTTAAATGATGAACATGATGATTTAACAACTGGAAGAAGAAGTACAACTTATTTTGATCGCTCAGGTCACGCTTTTGGCTCTAAATTATCTGTTAATCCACAAATTAATCAAAAGCAGTATGCAATTACATAAAAATAGATTTTGGACATACCGTTATTCTTGTTATAGAAGAGCTGCGATAAAAAATATCACTTCAAGTTACTTTATTCAAAATGGTAACCTTAAAGTTAATAAAAAAACCTAATGAATGAACAAAAATTTTAATTAATACAACTAAAGAGAGTACCCGTCAAAAATTTACAGGTAAAGCTCTTTTAAGTAATTAAAAGCTTTTCGTATTTCAATACCGTTTTCTATACGTTCATTTCTTATGTTTTTGACCAGCTGTAAAGCTACTAAATTATATTTTTTGCTAAAATAAAGAAGCGTTTTGCTTAAGGCGTTATCTGATAGTTTAACTTCAATTATTTTTTCTATTTGCTGGTTTTGCTCTAAAACGAAATCAACTTCTTTTTTCTCTTTTGTTCTTAAGTAAGATAATTTTGTTCTAATCCCTTGATAATCTTCAATAGCTTGAAGGTGTTTTAATAAGCAGATGGCAACAAAATTTTCAAATTTTACACCTTCATCACCTTTTACAAGGCCATTATCGTAAAAGTAAATTTTAGGTTCTTTTAATAAAGATCGGGCAATGTTTTTATGGTAGGGGCTTACTCGAAATATAATCATCAATGCTTCGAGTATTTCAATATACCGTTTAACCGTATTAGGTGATGAAGATAAGTCTCGAGCTAAAGATGAATAAGATACGGGCGAACCTACTCGATTCTGCAGCATTTCAAGCAGTAACTGAATCGTTTTAAAATCATGTATTTTTTCAAAATCTAATATATCTGTTCTAATTAAACCATCGATATATTGCAACCGCCAGCGTTGAGCATCAACATCTTGTTCGCTAAGAAATGGTTCAGGAAACCCCCCTCTCAAAAGCAATCTATCCAAATCTTCAACTTTCGGTTCGGGAAGCTCAGCTAAACTAAAAGGATTAAGCCTGTGACGAAAAAAACGCCCCGCCAAAGAATCACCACTTTGTCTAAATGTCTCTAATCGAGCGCTACCAGTCACTAATACCTGCAAGTGTGAAGGTTTTGTGTCATAAATACCTTTTACATGATTTTTCCATTGTGGCATTTTATGAATTTCATCTAAAATCAATAGCTGAGTTGTTGGGAGCCAATTACCTTGCTTTATTTGCTCTCTGTCGTCTAAGTTGTCATAATTTAAGTAGGTTGAATATTTATAATCCTCTGCCAACATAAGGGCCAGTTTGGTTTTACCTACCTGTCTAGGGCCAACCAAAAACACCATTTTTTTAGCCAAGTCTTTTTTAATTAATGCCAATTGTTTTCTAATCATGCTGACTATTTTAAATCTCAATGCAAAAAAGTCAAGACTATTTTGCAGAGCACTTTAAGAAAGTTTAACTTATTTATCAGCACTCACCGCTTGATCACCATAAAAAACCTTAAAACAAGCAAAAAGCTAGCGAGCAGTAGTGATGCATACTATTCTTATGTTGACTACTGGAATGGCAAAGTAAACGGCAACAGCAAATTATTCAAATAATCACGAATTTACGAATCTTCCATTTAACTAAATTAATTTATGACTTTTCGTAGGACAGATTGATTTAGAACTTGCTCTTGGATACTATAAAAAACAGCATGGAATTTCATTATTACACAAAAGGTATAAAACGCTATTAGACGACAATTAAGATGTCCGGTTTCACAACAATTACCTTGGCTGGTTGAGTAAAAACTCAGATAAGTACAAATCTCATTTTATTGATGGGCAAAGTGCAGCATATCCATAAAATCAGGATTAAATTAAGTTTAGTTGACAGCTGTGTTAGCTCATAAGTAAAAGCGAGGGGAGTAAACCAAGGTAAATGACTATAAAATTCGTGACTCGACAAAGTTAAGCGGAATTTGGTAACCGTTCAAATAAGACTCAGGCTTTGTGAGGCGATGATGACGGGCAGGTGAAAAGCATAACTCTGGTAAAAAATAAGGGAAATATCAAAATCGAGGAAATTTAGCCACAGTGGATGGTTATGCAATACGGGATTCGCCAAAATTAGGCGAGTTTTGATAGCCGTTTACACCTGTTGTACACTGGATAATTTACTCTGTTCCTCTGTATGCATAACAGGCTCCTTTGAGTTATAAAAAATTTACTCAATTCCGTATGTTGGTCAGCAGTCGAGTTCAACAGGAATGACTTATAATCATTACGGTAAAAAAGCCGCCTTGTTGATGTAGTATGAGGTCATTTCATCCTTGCACTTTGACATCAACTTTGCCCTCATTAAACCGTGGATTAACGGAGGGCAAAGCTAATGAATATATTTGTTATCAAATTAAGTCAATCACTAGTAGCCTACTCCAGTCTAACAAGTCAGACTCGCAGGTGAAGTAGGTGTTTCACCCCTCTTTCAAAACACCTCAAGACCAAAAAACAAGTCGGGTGAAGTAATGATTATTTACTGATGCAGGCCAAAACAAATTATGCCATTTATATTGAACAATAGCTTGATGTGTTAATCCAATTTCTTTCTAATCCAAGCTGGTTTTCTTCTGCAATCAAGTACAGCATAAACATAAGCAACCTCTTGGTTAACTTTGTAATATATTGCAAATGGAAAACGATTTGACAATAGGCGGTGATAATCCTTAACGGGTTTAGGATGAATACCTGCTGTTATTAACAAAGAATCAATATCAGAGTATAGAGAGTCAAGGAAGTAGTTACCTAAAAGGTTCGATTGTCTTTCATAAAATTTATACCCATCAATCAAGTCTTGCGTCGCTGATGCCAGTATTTTTACTCTCATAAAATACTTTGCTTAATATGCAATTTAGCCGTTTCCCAATCAATAAATTCCGTTTCACCATTTTGTAAAGCAGTTTCCCTTTTTCCCAGTTCTGTTAAGTGCCACTCTGGTGATTCCATTTCTGGAACTCGATGACATAAATCATCCCATAACTGTTCCATTGTATAGAGTTTTTCTTCTATGGTCATTTCAGATAAGGTCAATAAATTAGACATTTTTATTCTCAGTAAAAAACATAACATTATCATATTTCAAATTAATATACAAAGTGAGTTACAACTTGCTACAATCAAGACCAAGCAGCGAATTAAGGCTATTGTTTTTAAATGATTTTAAAATTACGTAGAGCAGTTACCAAATAATTACGAATTTATTCATCTTCCATTTAACTAAATTAATTTTTTCAAGTAAGCCAAATCATGCAAACAAATAATATTCAATTTAATTTAGTCCTTGTGGATGATATTAATCTAATGAACTGTCCTTTGGTTAAACTGGATAAACTCATCAAGCAAAGGTGATTTTCTTATTTGATAATCTTGCTTAAGAAACCGAGATTTACTTTTATCATCAACCTCAGCTAAACCAAAAAAGGTAGCAAAATATTCTAATGTTCTTAGAGAAAAGCAGTTTATATAAGTATCCTCAGGTGTAGTCCAAGATTTTTCCGGTATTTCTCTAAGTGCTACGGGAAAAATTTAGACTATCCTGTGCATACTTTTGATGCACATGCCATTTATTAGAAACTAAAGTTAGCTTTTGCTCTAGTGCATGGGAGGCTATCCATAAAT
>CAYMMQ010000153.1:0-5238 GCA_964391585.1 uncultured Ectothiorhodospiraceae bacterium | reverse complement strand
CTACATCAATAAAGGTTCCTGTTGTTCGTTCAAAAAACGCGGAGTTACCTGTAATGGTGTTACCAGAAACTTGGCTTGTAAAAACTGCTGTTTGACCAGTAATATTTGTAAATTGACCAATATCACCTGTAATAGTGGCACCAGAAATTGTACCTGTAGCATTAATATCATTAGCATTAATGGTCCCACTATGGGTCAGAATGCCTGTAAACGTTACATTATTAGCAGTTAATGTATCGATCTGTCCAACTTGTGCATATAAATCATTAATATCAGCGTCAACAATAATGCCAGATACGACACCTAGGTTTACGCCAGTTACTGTTGTACCAGAAATAGTATCAAAATAACCACTAACAAAATCTATTGTGACGCCAGTGGCCTTAACAAAATCACCACTGACTATTTCAATAGTGCTGGCATTAATTGATGTAGCAGCAATTTCTTCAACAACAATTCCACTTTCAATACGTACATCACCACTAATAAAAACATCTCCACTAACAGTTACATCTTTTTTAACTGTTAGGTTTTCTTCTATTAAAACGTTATTATCAAATGTACTTTCACCGCTAACAATTAAATAGCCAGAAACAATCACGTTTCCAGCTATAAACGGATCAATCTCATTAACGTTTATATAATAATTATCTAAATAAGCGCGAAAATTTTCAAATGTAATTTTTTTGTTGCGTAATGCAGGGTCAACCTCGAAGACGTGAACAAGTGTTAAAACATCTTGATCATCAATATCTCCAGGTAAAATAACCGGAAACTGAGTTATCCTGCGATTAGGCACACCACAACATCCAACCTATCCCTTAATTATAGGTTGGCTTAATTAGCACGAATCTCAATGCGTGGCAAGATATTTGTGGTAAAGTTCCACGCTGCCTGTACGCCTGTAACTGCAATACAAGCAACAACAAAAATAGCTAATAACTCAGGCCGTGTTAAGTTCCTGCGAATCACGCGCACTTGCTCTTGTGGCTGAGGAAGAACAGGTTGCGTAGCATTATCTGGATACTTTTTAGGAATATATTGCGAACCATCCATTGAGAGTTCCATCCCGGGGGGAGCCTGGGGAGGAACAAAAGAAGCAGGAGGTTGTGAAGCGGCAGGACGTTGTGCCGTAACCTGTTCAATAGCTTGTTGCATTGCAATCCGACGCATCTCCTCAAAGTTAGGCATAGCAGGTTGCTGTGGCGCTTGAAGTGGAACTGCACTGCTAGGCACTTGCTCTTCCATGATTAAAACGTTAATGTATAGAAACTGTAGCAGTTTTATAACTTTATGGCGACCGATTTATCAGATATTGCAGCTGAATTAAAAGGTATCCGTAACATTCTTGCTTCTATGTGGCATAGTCGATATCAAGCTGGAGAAACTGACCAGGTTTCCCCTGAAATTTATGCTGATGAATACATTTCTACTGAAGAATGTGCGCGTCGTTTAGCTGTTAGCGATCAAACAATTCGCAATTGGATTCTTCAAGGCAAAAAAGGAAGTGGTTATGGCTGGACTCAAGGTGTACATTATATTACAATCCCTGTAGGTCCACGGAAACAAATCATCAGGATTCCCTGGAATCACCTGATTCTTTCGTTTACAAAGGGCGAAGATATTACATTACGCAGCTTTGACCATAATGGAGCAAAGCTTTATAGCAAGAAAAGCAGAACTCAACTTGATAACATTCCAAACCCCAGTGTCCCTGACAGTGATGACGACTAATGCCCCATCGTTTCGATGGCATCAATATAGATGCTTTAACTTTTGATAACTATCATAACTTGTTACCAAAAACCTTGGCTAAACAAGTTGATATGTTCGTTCCGCCTCAAGGTTCATTTGACGAACGTATTATGCGTCGTTATATTCAGTCTATAAAGGACTTTGAATTAGAAGATCCCAATAGTCATACCACTCTTGCTAATCGTTTACGACTGGCATTTAAAGACATGACTCCTGAAACAATCTGCTCACGCTTTCCAAATGCAGATCTACCCTTAAAGCGCCGTCTTCGTTGTGTTGCTGAATACCTAATTCGTTCTCAAGAATTCATCAAAATGAAAGACGAAAATGGTAAGCTAATCAAGAAACGCGGCATCCTTGGCAAAATGGTTGTCATCTATCAACCAATGCCTAAGATGTTAACAGTGTTAAAAAAACAAGGACTTCTTAAAAATGAACAGAGAACAAATGCTGGAGAAAGTCCTAGGTAAAGATGGAAAACCTGAATATCTAAACTCAGTTGTCAAGATGGTTCTTGGCGATATGGGTGAATTTTTTTATAAATTTTGGCAAGAGTCAGGGCCTGGTGTTATGGTTTTGCAGCCAGGGGCAGAAGACAAAGGGATGTTTTGGCTAACATTGCAAGGATTAAATCAAGCAATGGAAGACTCTGATTCTAAAGAGTTTAGCGATCATTTGCAAATAATTCTTGAGGCTGTTCAAAAAATTGACCCAACCAAAAAAGCTGGTTATATGATCTGGGATGAACGTGGCACTCGTTATTTTGAAGTAGATTATGAACAGCAAATTGAAAGTTAATGGGGATTAGGCGTGGAAACAAACGTGTTGAAGACTTTGAATGGATAACAAATCGTGATTTAGTTGATTCTGCTCATTATGTAATGGGCGGCATTGATTTAGATCCGGCTTCTTCAAAAGTTGCAAATGAATACGTAGGGGCCAAAGAATTTTATACTATTAAAGATGATGGTCTTAATGAAAAAAGCTGGCACGGAAACGTGTACTTGTTTCTCACAGCTCAATCATATTTTTGGCATAAAAAATCCCAACGTTGGAAAACAACGCGTGGTTTATCACCTACTTTAATTTCAGGTCAAGCTGTTTGGTGGAAAACACTTAAGCGTAAATGGTTGACTGGAGAAATTGAATCTGGAATTTATTTTACAAATTATATGGATATGGCTATGTACTGTCAAGATATTTTTGACCATCCGGTTTGCATCATGGCTAGCAGGCCCACATTAATTCGCCACTATTTTCATGACAACAAATTTGTTCGTATGAACACAGCTTCATCAATGATCGTTTACTTACAGCCAAAGCATAATATAGAAGAGGCTACTGAATGTTTTGTAAATACTTACAGCCCAAAAGGAAGAATTATCCTGTAGAGTTGTGAAACTGCTTGCTGTATATGAGCGTTCTCAGCGACAAAGAAATCAAAGATCTTGCCAAAAACGGTATGATCAGTCCGTTTAAAGATCATCTTATTAGCGAAGAAGATGGTATTAAGCGGTTAAGCTATGGACTTAGTTCATATGGCTATGACATTCGCTTGTCGTCATCCCAGTGTTTACTCTTTGGTGGTGTCCAACATGGAATGTGCGATGCTAAAAATTTTGATCCTGAAATTTTAAAGGAGACTGAACTTCATGAAGATGACCGAGGCCAGTATTTTATTCTTCCTCCTTTTGGCTACTGTCTGGGCGTTGCTGTTGAACATTTATCTCTTCCCAGAGACGTTACCGTGGTTGCCGTGGGTAAAAGCACATATGCCCGTGCTGGAATCATGGCAAACATCACTCCAGCTGAAGCTGGCTGGGAAGGTCATTTGACACTGGAGATTAGTAACTGCACTCCTTTATTCAATAGAATTTATGCTAATGAAGGCATCTGTCAACTCTTGTTCTATCGTGGTCAACCCTGCAATGTTAGCTATCAAGAGCGCAAAGGAAAATATCAGAAACAACCAGCTCAAGTAGTCTTAAGTAAAGTCTAAAAATTTCCAAAAGTGGCCTTGGGTTTATCTGCATAATTGGTAGAACCTGCATAGGGGAAATCATCACCCTGTACAAGGCCAGTCAATTGTCCTGATCTATCTGTATATGGTTGATCGTAATTGCGTTTTTGACGAAACTTTGCAGCACTACGAGCTGCTCTCAGCGACTTTTCAACACGATTCTGTTTTGCTTCACCCGCAGCATCACCTATCCGTGCAGTTCTTCGTTCAGCAGAATCCAAATTACGTAAATCAACATCATAAGAATCCTCAGGATTTAAATCCGAGATAAACTTTGTAGATGTTGCCGAATCCTTAGAAGGATCGTATGTAGATGAGTAAGCCATATATCAATTATAATTAAAGAAAATCGTAGTAAGAAAATGCATTTTTTAGATGAGTTTATGGGTAATAACGATACCCTTAAAACTCGATTAACGACATTAGATACTTTTGGTCAGCCGCTAGCTAATGCAACAAATGACGTTCCGGTGTATGATCAATACAACACTGGACTGGCAGTAACACAAGAAAACATGTCAGATCGTGTTAACTTAGCAGTAGATCCAAGAGCACAACCACGATGCGGAATAACGGGAACAATTCCATCAGTCGAGGAAGGAATGATGCATGGGGCCATGCCTCAGCCACGGCAATTAGTCGTAGACATGGGCCAGTTGTCACCGGAGGAGATGGAATTAGCGAAAGAAAATCAACGCCGGATGGTGGCTGGTTTCAACCGATCATAGATAGCGAAGGTGAAATTAGTGATTGTCCTGACGGAGTATGTCCCGTACCTTGGGCAACCAAAGAAGAACATCCTGTTTTAGTTGACAATGTCAACCATCCTTCACATTACAACGATGGAGGGCTTGAATGCATTGAAGCCATTGAAGCACAGCTAACGCCAGAAGAATATAGAGGCTACCTAAAAGGTAACGTAGCAAAATATGTTTGGCGCGAAAAACATAAAGGGGGTATTGAGTCACTGAAAAAAGCCCAGTGGTACTTAGATAGACTAATTAATTTAGAATAATAGTAAATACATTTTTTGTTATGGCTGCACCAAAAACAAGCGACGGTCCAATCGACTTTAAGGCTCTAAACGAACGGTTAAAAAAACTAGAAACCAAATTGGCTGATAAAAAAGCCACTCGTTCTGATAATCGTGCTACTACTGCGGGCAAGCGTACTGCTGCCGACGAAAAAGCTAAGGAAAAACGAGCTGCTGGAAACAAAGCTATTAAGGCATCTGGAGCATCTGGCGCCAAGGTTGCTGAAAAGCGTGCCGCCAAAAAACAAGACGTACGCACGAAACGTGCTACTGCTCGGGTTAAAAATATGTCTAAAATGGAAGACAAGCGTGCTGGTATGAAAGGCAATAAAGTTGCCAAAGGTGCTGTTAAAGCCCGTCGTGCTAAGGCAAGAAGGACTGCTTGATCGAGGGTCATGGCTAATCCAGATTACTATGATTTAAAAAAACT
>CAYMMQ010000152.1:0-5282 GCA_964391585.1 uncultured Ectothiorhodospiraceae bacterium | reverse complement strand
TGGCTGTTTAGGCAAACTAAGAAAAAACAAAATGGCAAATATTAAAATAAAATTTTCCAGCACGAATCAGGCTGAAGGCATGGCGAGAGTTGGAGATAACCTAGTTAAATTAATACCTACAATATAATATTATGGCAGGAGCAGATGATGCACAGTTGAAGGATTTCCAAGGTCTACCGATCTCGGAACTCATCGTTGACCCGTTGGTCAGTGCCGCTAAAGGGCAGAAGAAATTAGCAGGAGTAACTTTGGATTTTGTATCCTCGATTGGGTTTGAGCCTGATCCAGAAGATCCAAAAAAAACGAGAACCCGTACCGTTGACGTAGAAGTTGAACGACTGATCAAAGGTCAAACTAAACCATTAAAGCAAATGGTGAAGATGCCTTTGTTGACAATGGTAACGATACCTAACTTATCTATATCAGATGTGAAGGTACATTTTGATATGGAGGTTAAATCTCATTCATCAAACACTGAGTCTTCAGAGAATACTCAGACAGATGAATCCAAGACTGAGGGCCATGCTTCTGTAAGTGGACATTTCTGGGGAGTGGGCTTTTCGGCAGGTGGATCTCATTCAAATTCACACACTGGAAGTGTAACAACGAAGTCGGAAAATACTAGAGAGACAGATTTTTCTGCTCGTTATTCTATTGATGTTGAAGCAACTCAGAATCCACCAGCGGAAGGGTTGGCTCGTTTTACACAAATGTTGGCTTCTACGTTAGAGCCAGTAGACACGGAAGCAGCAAAATAATAATAAATTGTTAAATACGGATATAAATATAAATCAACCAATTGCCAAGGCTGTTGAGTGGGCTGGGAATGAAGATTTTGATAATACATTTGGGTGGCATCTTCTGCATGGTTATGTGTGGAGTAATCCTAGTATTTTTCTTATGGCTCGTCCTGTCCCTAAACACAGTATTGAGAATGCGGGAGAATTAGTAATTTATGACCGTAGTGTTTGTGATGTTTGGTATGTGTGGCTTGCGGCTGGCGTAAATCCTTTTCAAAAATTTTTAAAGGTAGCCCCGTTTAAGCTGCCATACGTAGCTTGGCATAGAGACACAGAAGAGGTTGAAAGATTTAAAATATGGTCTTGGGATCATTTTAATAAAGTAACAAAAAAATTAAGGACAATAAGACATGGGAAGAAAAAAGAAGAAATACTTAAAGCATGATTCAATAAATTATGGAGACATGATGAATAAGAATTTAGACGCTCAAGAAGGAGTGTTTGATAGATATTTAGATTTAGAAAGTCGCTTCGGGGATCAAGTTACAAAGATGGGTTTGGATCGTGACCAAAAACACTCTGAGCAATTTTATGACATATTAGGATACGGAGTAGATCGAATGGGTGATATGGCTAGAGGTCAACAATCTTTGGATCGACAAGCTAACATAGGTGCGCTTCGAGACTTAGGCCCACAAGCAATGGAAGCTTTTGGTGCAGCAGATCCGCGCCAAATGGAAATATCTAATATGTTAATGGACGATTCTATTGAAGGACTACAAAACCGTGGCAAATTAAGTAATATTGATTCAAGACGATTAAGTCAGGATGCGATTGGATTAAAAAGTGCGATGGGTTTTGGTACTGGGCCGGAAACAATTGCTTATGCAACTGGTGAATTACAGCAAGGTCGTGAGCGGCGAATGAATCAATCAAGAAACAACGCCTATAGAGCGCAAACTATGCGTAATCAATTATACGGAAATCCGTTAATGGGATTGCTAAGTCAAAACGCTAATGTGAATCCGTTAATGGCACTTCAATCAAACTCACAATTGGGAGGCTACACTGATCAGGACGTATTAAATCCTGAATCTCCAATGGGAACACAACTGCAACTTGCAGATCGTAATGCGCGATTACAAACTAATATGGCTAATAGACAAATTAAGGCTCAGAACCGGGCTAATAAAGTAGCGAATATTATGGATGGAGTAAAAACGGCATCTCAAGTTGCTACATTATTTTGTTGGGTAGCTAGGGAAGTGTATGGGTCAACAAATCCAAAATGGTTGCAGTTTAGAAGTTATATGATGATGGATTCGCCCAGGTGGTTGTTAAGAATTTATTTAAGGCACGGTGAGAGGTTTGCTCAATGGCTTAAAAACCATGCTTGGTTAAAGCCAATCTTGCGCAAATGGATGGATACAAAAATTAAGGACTAAATAACATGGCTAAAGATTACGAGTTAGATTTAGAGGAATTAGTGGTTGAGTACAGTGAAGCATTGTCTTCGACATTGTTGACTCGCCGGGATGAAAACAGAAGGGAGCGATTTAACGAGTGGTCGGGCCAAAGTTCTGATGGGCGTAAATGGAAACGTAATCTGGGTAAAAACCCGGTTCCATTTGATGGATGCTCTGATGCGCGAATTCCTTTGGTTGATTCTTATGTTCAGGAAGATGTTGATATGTTGATGACATCTTTAAGGCAGATGAGAATTACAGCAAGCCCAACAGAAAGCGGGGATGCTAAACGTGCTTTTATGGTTAGCAATCTTTTGCGTTGGGTAATGGAAAACCAGATGAAAGAGTTTTTCCATGAAGCAGAATTGGCAGCTAACTATTATTGTGAAAATGGTTTGGCTTTGGTGAGTGTTCTTTGGCAGCAGGAAACCAGTGCAGCTTATCGTGAAATTGACATGGAAACGATAGGTGCTTGGGCGGCAGAGCAGGAGCCTGACAGTGTGGGTGCTGGCTTGCCTGAAATAATAATGAACGAAGAACTTGAAGACCAAGCAATGGTATTGGGTCGGGATCTTCTGGATGATAATTTACCTGATAAAGTAATTCGTAAAATTATAAAGGATCTACGTAATGATGGAGTTGCAGTTTATACTGCACCTGAATTAATAAAGAATCGTCCTGAAATAAAAGCGTTACGTGTTGGTGAAGATGTGTTTTTTCCACAAGACACTACAGATTTGCAAGATGCTCGCAGAATATTTTGGAGGCAATTTATGACTGCTGAACAGTTGAAAGATGCAAAGGACGCACGGGGTTGGGATGCTGAATGGACAGATCATGTTTTGGATCGGGCTGAAGGAATAAGTAATGCTGAGTGGGCTGGAGTAACAAATCGTAATCGAATCAACAGGCCCGGTTTAACTGATTTAGATACACGTAAATTGTATGAAGTAGTTCATGCGTTTGAACGTCGATGTGATGAAAACGGTGTGCCGGGTATTTATTACATTGTCTTTAATCCTCATACGAGATCAACCGATGGGGGTAAGCAGATTGTTGGTCGAGAAGAATTGTTAAATTACGGGCATGGTCAATATCCATTTGTTGCATTTAGGCGTGAGCATTTAAGTCGTAGGCTTGATGATAGTCGTGGGTATGGAGAAATCGCAGCAACTTGGCAGCGACAGATCAAAACTGAATATGATCAAAGAACAGATCGTTCTTACTTATCGACCATGCCTCCATTGATGCACCCGGTCGGTCGTGCGCCTAGCAAGATCGGCCCAGGTGTTATGGTTCCACGTATGAGGCCGGATGATTATCAGTACATGGATTCTCCAAGGTTAGACGGGGGAAGTAAAGAGGTGGAGAATACAGTGCGTGAAATGGCTGATCGATATTTTGGAAGACCAGTTGGTAATGAAAATCAATTTTATGCTCGGATGCGTCAACAAGGAATGATTTCCAAATGGTTGCGTTATTGGAGTGAAATAGGATGCCAATGTTTGCAGTTGATGCAGCAGTTTATGGATGACGAAATTTATTTTCGTGTCGTTGGATCTAGGCAAGCTGAACCGATCCGGGTTGGTCGTGACGAAGTTCAGGGTCAATATGATGTAATGGTTTATTACAATGTTGCCAATTTGGACATGGAGCTAGTTAAAGAGAAATTAAATCTACTTAAACTTGCGGTTGAGTTTGATGTTAATGGAGTGGTGGATCGGACTTCTGCAATGGAAGTGTTGTTTGAGTTTATTGATCCGCAACTTGGTGAGCGCTTATTAAAGCCTGAAGAACAGGCAAGCCAACAAGAGATCGAAGATGAAAGAACAGCCTTCGCGCAAATTGCTGCCGGAGCAGATGTTGATATTAAACCGGGACAAGCTCATCAGTTAAGGCTTCAAGAATTACAACGCTTACTACAAAGCGAAACAGCACAATCAGCAATGCAAGGAGACAAGAGTTTTGCAGATCGGGTCATCAAACGGGCAAAACAGCATGAGCATCAGTTGCAACAAAGTGAAAATGCCAAAATAGGAAGGTTAGGAGCTTAATGAGAAAATTTTTCTCACGAGGATTCGATCTAAGAGCAGTTTGGGTTCTGTTTAATATAATAGGTGCAGTGAAATTAAAGTCCTTTTAGCAATGTAGCTAGAAGGCAATAAAAGGAAATTAAAATAAAATGGCGGGATTATCGTTTTCAAAAGGTGGTATAGGGCAAGTTCAGGCAATGCCTCAGAATTTTGCGCAAATGGTCAATGCAACAGCAAATGTTCAAGCTCAATCTTCAGATATAAGTACGACCATAAATGATGCACTTAAACAACGTGTTGAAGAAAAGAAATTTAACACAAAGATGGGGTCGCTTGCTAAATCAGGATTAAAAGCTATTCAAAAATTTAATCCAAAAGCGTTACCTTTTGAAGATGGGATAGACATTGATGATATGAGTAATGTTGATGCTATGTCTGCATGGGAAGGTTTTAATCAATCGATGCAATCGCAGCATCAGTTTTTAGAAAATCAAAAGCTGCAAGCAGAAATAAATCAAAAACCATTTGAGCCTTCTATTATGCCTGTTACAGACGATGAAGGTAAGAAGCATTATTTTGGAAGAACTTCACCTAATAGTGCTCAGTATTTAAAATCCGATTTACCTACTGGAGGAACTGGGCAAGTACCTAAAACTGTAACTATTACAGGGGAGGGTGGTGATATGACAGCCGTGTTTAATCCAAGCGCCACAGGAAATCCATACAGTACTTTTAAAGCAGTTGAAAAAGAAATTCATCCACAAGATTTTGACTTTAATAGCGATGGAGTACTGGATGAGGAAGAAGGGGCAAGTTGGTTAGATACTATAGCAGTAGAAAATCCAGATAAATCCCATTTGCGTGGCTTAATGACTCCTACTTATCCTTTCAAATTCGCTCCTAGAAAAGAAAGTTCTAAAAAGTCAAAGCCAGATAATAAACCAAAGTCTGAAGCTACTCCTTGGAATCGTTGGCTTGAAACCCAAAAACAAAAAGGTAAATAAATGTCTGAGGTACTTAAATTATTTAGAGAGGAAATTGAT
>CAYMMQ010000151.1:0-5283 GCA_964391585.1 uncultured Ectothiorhodospiraceae bacterium | reverse complement strand
ATGCATCCGGCTCCTACATCGAGTCAAACGCAAAAACGTTGATTGGGATAAGGGTGTGTTATTCTGAGACTAGGGATAAAGAAACCAATAATTCGTTTCATTTTATACCAGTTCAGCTTATCTCTCGCCTTATTACTTCTTCGGCGAAGCGATTTTATCCAGATTTTACAAATTTGCCCTCTAAAGTTTGAGAGTGCTTTTATATTGCCTGGCACACCGTGGTAGTTAGCATAACCTATCACAACACTCCTTAACCATTTGCCCTGCTCCACCAAATTAACATGTCTATTTTTATTCAATAGGCTCTTAATTTCCTGAAGCTTTGCCCGTTTTTTCTTGGCAATAGTAAAACGTTTTACGGTAAAATTTCCGTTGTAACGGAGCTCACTGCAGATATGGGTAAAACCTAGAAATGTAAATGTTTCTGGTTTACCTTCTCCTCGCTTTGCTCTATTCTGTTTTGCAAATCGCCCGAACTCCAACAGTCTGGTCTTTTCTTCATGCAGTGTTAAGTTAAACTGTTTCATGCGCACATTTAATGCATTGTGTAATCTATTCGCATCGTCTTGATGTTGACTGCAGATGACAAAGTCATCTGCAAACCTAACAATGTAGATTTCTCCTCGTGCCTCATGTTTGCGCCACTTATTTATCCATAGGTCTAGCACATAAAATAGGTAAATATTTGCCAACAGGGGCGATAATACTGAACCTTATGCAAAGGAGAATATTATGCAAAGTAATGACTGCAATCCCTTTGTTTACGCTATTATAGCCTGATTTACTTTGCATAATATCGGAAGCTATAGCGCCCACATAAATTGATCCACATTTGCTCTGATAAACTGATCCATCTAAAACAGCATTTTTTCTTTTCCAAGTAGTAACATTACCAAACTTGCTGAGCCTTATAATTTATAAGCATTTGATTAATTGATCTTTAATAAACGTTTATACGTATAAACTCATTAAATCCTTAATTAATTAGCTTTCTAAGAGTGGATCTCATTATGTGAGCAAAACCTGGTCAATTTAGCTGAGCGGTATAGTCGGAAGACTACTTTAAAGTTGAAAGCCAGGCAAGTAGCTCTTTATCCTTACCCCAATCAGGTACTTCACTACTGATAATCTCTGGATAAGCTTTTTCTATAGCGTGTCGCTTTGTTTCAGTATCAGTGATAGCATAAATTTCAGTGGTTCTGATATCAACATGTCCGAGAAAGTCTCGTATATAAATCAAGTTAACACCTGCTTGAAGTAAATGCATTCCCTTACTGTGCCTTAGCACATGAGGATGAACATGTTCAGGCATTCCAGAATATTTCATCCTTGCCATGGTGACATATTTTTTGAGGATATAGGCAACACCTTCTTTCGATAATTTTTTATGCTGGCTATTCACAAACAGAGGGTATTTATTTTTCCATTGCTTATCCAAATCACTGCCAGATAAATAAGTCTGAAGTAAAGCAACCGTATTTTTCATTAAAGGTACTCTGCGAATTTTATTTCCCTTTCCTATCAATTCGACAACAGAAGGTGATTCTAGTGTGAGATCACAGACTTTAATATCAATTAATTCCTGAACTCTTGCACCGGTATCGTACAGAACGCTTAACAAAGTTAAATCCCGTCGCCCTTTTGCAGAGCCTTTATCTGGTTGTTCCAGAAGATGCTTTACATTCTCTGGAGAAAGGTGCTTTATGAGTTTTTTTTCTGCCTTTTTTATAGGAATGGAAATCACTTGTTGAAAGTGATAAATACCCATTGGCTCTTCACCCTGAACATACCGAAAGAAGGAATGTATTGAAGCCAATCTCAGATTTCTGGTGGAAACACTGCATTTTCTGTCCATTTCAATCCAGGTTAAAAAGCCGGTAATTAATTCAGCAGTTAAATGATTAAGAGTAATACGTTCAATAGCAATCCCCCTTTTATCCTGACAGTATTTCAACAACAGCTTGAATGTATCCCTGTATGCATAGATGGTGTTTTTACTAGCATTTTTTTGTCCTGATAAATAAGTTGTAAAAAACTCAGTCAGGTATCGAGCAAAATCAGTTGGTTTCATCTAAAACTCCTTCCAACTCTGGGATCAAATTTGGATATTTTGTTTCCAGTTTCAAGGTGATTTTAGGAAACACATCAGCGGTCAATTTTAGATAGTAAGCGGTTTCATTAAAGGAATCATGCCCCAGATAAGTCCGTAAAACAGGGAGATAAACCATTAAATCTTTATCCTCAACAGACCATTTCTTAAGACAATGAACAGCAAAACTGTGCCTGAAATCATGGATTCTGGGGCCAACACCTCTACCGCCATGAGAAATCCCAGCTCGCCATAGAAATTTACGGAAGTTTTTATAAATATTGCCATTGGTCATAGGATGGTTATCAATGATTGGAAAGTAATAATCCTTTTTTCCTGCACCGAGATGAACCTGATTTGAATAGTCACGACACCTTTTTACTAAACCATCACTCATCGGTACTAATCGACTATTGTCTTTTTTTGAGTGCCGGATAGTTAAAATCCCTTGTCCTAAATCCACATCATCCACTTTAAGAAGTCTTGCTTCTGATATTCTTAAACCGCAACTGTAGAGCAGCCTGAAAAACACGGGCATGATCAAATGACGATACGGGCATTGACTGCAATAATGGCACTTATCGGTTTCTTGAAAGAAACGAGTTAATTCACTCTGGGTATAAATATAGGGAATATATTTTCGACCGTGCTTAAAATAATTTTTGGGGAGCACATAGGCATCCAGCTCAAGATTATTAATATGAATAGCAAATTGACGTATGACTGAGGCTCGGCCACATAAATTAGCCTGTTGTTCATAGGATGTTTTGGTGCACCACTGCATCACAATCTCTTTGGTCAAAGAGCTTGCACAACGGTGTTGTTGAAGCGTAAATGCATCAAAGCGCTTTAAATGTTCTGCTTCTGTAAAATACTGATATCCAATGGCCTGCTTTAATTCTATAAAATCCTGGATAAGTGCTTTGAAAGGTCCGTAATAAGTGTATTTATTCATAACTGCTGTCCCCATCAATATCAAGAGAGCATTCTTTGAGTTTTTTTATATCGACCTTTAAATAAATAGCTGATGACTCAACATCCTGATGTCCAAGAATATTAGCAATAACCGGAAGTGGTGTATTATTCTCCAATAATAAGCTGGCTAACGTGTGACGCAATGAATGCATGCCTACTCTTTTTTTAGGTGACACGTGAATATGAGCCAATTTCATGTATTTGGTTATTATTTGGTGAAGATGATCGCTTTCACTGAAAGGAAGAAATGGCGCTAAATGACGGATGAACAGACAAGGACTATCAACATTAGGGCGTCCATATCTTAGGTAATCAATCACTGCCCATCCAACTTCTTGCACTAAGGGTAAGCTTAAGCTAGTTCTTGTTTTCGATTGGGTAAAGACAAGCTGTTTATCCTCCCAGTGAAAATTTTCAAAGGTGAGTTTTTTAATATCTCTGACACGCAGACCCAGATGACATGCAAGAAGGATCATGGCGTAATCCCGTTTTCCTACAGGGCTGCCTCTGTCGATGACTGCTATTAATTTCTTTAAATCACTAACAGACCAGACTGATGGAATTCTTGTTTGCTTTCTGGATTGCACCATCGGTATTTTTTGTGAGAAATCAATTGCGATTAATTTATCTTTTAAAAGATATTTAAATAGTGCACGCAAGGAGCATAATTGCTGTTCCACTGTTTTATAGGTATAACCTGCCAGCGTTTTAATATAACGGTTGATAAATATGAGGCTAATATCACTGCAAGATTGGATTGATTGGGAATCTGCATAATCCAAAAATCTTGAAGATTGTTTTGTATAATGCTCAATGGTCGCAGCAGAGTAATCCTTACTAATACAGTACTGCTTAAAATTATTGATGACATCAATGAAATATGGATTGTGAAGTAGCTTTTTATGCTTATAGTATCGGCGTAAAATAGAACCATGAAGCTGGAAATCACCCAGCATTCGAATAATCCGTAAGTTTTGTACTTCACTCTGGTTCAGAACACCTTCACAATCTTTTTCCAGAATATTGAAGTATTTTTCTATAAAATTAATACCGAAGCGTTCAGAATAGTGTGTAACACCTTGTTCTTCGGCAAAAGCCAATAACTGCTGCCATCGTCTTTTGTAGAAGGTCATGCTTCCTTCAGAGTAACCAAGCCTGAGTAATTCTTTCTCAAGGTTGATGATTAATTCTTTTAACGTTTGATTTTCCATGGATAATCCCTCCAAGCTGATAAATTGAAAACTCGAATAAGTTTCAATTTCAGTTTGCAGGGATTATGCTAAGTAAACAAAAAGAAATGCATTATTTTATAAGGTGTTAGCTGAATTACTTTGCATAATAACTTTCTTTGCATAAGGTGGCCCATTATCGCCACTTCTTGCTAACATCATGCTTGACCCACTCGATAAAGAGTTGGAAAAACGAGGACATCAATTCGCTCGTTATGCTGATGACTTTACAATATTAGTCAAGAGTCAACGTGCAGGAGAACGTGTACTGCGTAGTATTACTTATTATTTGCAAAACCGCTTAAAACTGGTTGTTAACACAACCAAAAGCCACGTTGTTAAAACCACTGAAAGCAAATTCTTGGGGTTTACCTTCCGAGCAGGGCGTATTCTATGGCATCCGAAAACTTTGTTGAAATTTAAACAGCAAGTTAGACGGTTAACAAATCGCAACTGGGGCGTATCTATGAAGTATCAAATCTTTAAAATAAGCCAATATTTAAGAGGCTGGATCAATTACTTTGGTATTGCTAACTGCTATCAACTCTGTATGGAACTTGATCATTGGATCAGACGTAGAGTGAGGATGGCATATTGGCGACAATGGCGAAAACCACGAACCAAGGTAAGAAATCTATTAAAACTTGGAGTTCATATTCAGTCTGCAGTAGCGTGTGGTATTACCAGCAAAGGCCCATTCCGTAGTTCAAGAACACCTGGGATCCAACAGGCATTATCTAATGCTTACCTAAAATCGCAGGGACTTTACTCACTTCGTGATGGATGGATTAAACTTCACTATTCTAACTGAACCGCCCTGTGCGGATCCGCACAGGGCGGTGTGGAGGCTGACGGAGAGAAACACACGCCACTCAGATTAGATTATATGAGGCAGCCCGGGAAGCAGAGTATACTTATCTTCCTTCTAATATAGCTACCTGGGATACGCTTCCGATGGAGGCAGAGTTTAAGGAGATTATCAGGCTACAG
>CAYMMQ010000150.1:0-5283 GCA_964391585.1 uncultured Ectothiorhodospiraceae bacterium | reverse complement strand
AACCTTCATTATTTGGTATAAGCAAAAAATCTAATTTATCCTTTGGTTATTATCCTTATTAGTTTTAGCGCATTTTTTTAATTAAAAAAACTGAGGCAAAAAGTGTGAGTATGGTAAAAAATACTGCGCTGATAAACGGAGGGAAGTGGTATAACAAGCCAAATTCAGCGCTGATTTTATTTAATATGCTAAAGCTTAAACCTAAAATCACCCCTATAACAATACGAACTCCCATGTTGTTAGCTCGAGTATCCGAAATTGCAAACGGATAAGCGAGAAAAATCATCACTAATAAAGTAAACGGTGCGGTGATCTTTTGCCAAAATTGTAAATAATATGGCGAACTGTCCAGCTGGTTTTGATCAAGATAATTGGCATATTGGTATAACTCTGCAGCTGAAAGATTTTTAATTTCTTCCGATAAAATATCCACCAAGTTTAATTTTAATGGTACATCCCAAACAGTTTCTGGAATTTGATAGGTATCTAAACTATTCTCATTAAAGCGTGTCACTTTTATATCTTTGAGTAACCAGTTATCGTTAATATAAATAGCTTCTTGGGCATACATTGCTTCATTCATTTTGCCATTTTTAAAACTATAAATGCTAATTCCAGACAAAGTTTTATCTGCACGAATAGAGCGAATATTGGCATAAAAGTTTTTATCTTTAATCCAAACTTCATTTTTAATATCTAATGTTAACGAGTCATATAAGGCAACATTTTGATGACGTATGGCAATTCTTTCAGTCACAGGAGCAACATATTCACCAATAATAAACACAAACAAACTTAAAACCATTCCCATTTTTACAATGGCAGTTATAATTTGAATATGCGAAACACCAGAGCATCGTATGGCAATAGTTTCGCGGTGATTATGTAGATAACTAACGCCTAATAAAGTACCAAGTAAAACTGCTGCAGGAAAAACTTCATACGACAATCCGGGCAAAGTAAATAATATATAATGCAAAGCATCAGGCAAAACATAAGTGCCACGGCCAATAAACTGGGTTACTCGAATTAAGCTAAAAAAACTATACAGAGAAACTAAACCAACAAAAACTAATAAGGTGGTAATAAGGATAATTTTAGCAATGTATCTTTCTAATAAGTTCATGTGATACAGCAGTATTACTTGATGAGGAAAGTCTTTTTAAGCAGTTATGGTGAAGATGGCTTGGGAGCCCTTTTAAATAAGTTCATAAAACCAAGGTAAACACTATAAAAAACAATTTTAACAGTAATCGTGGAAGAATAAAAAAATAAAATAAAGATACTCGCTATACTATTGAGTAAGATATGAAATGGGGATGTTTTTATAAGATTGCTCATTTTTTTATCACATTATTAAGTAAAATTTGGCAGTATAAATTAATCGGTATATACTTGCTTTTAAATTGTCCACTATTAAAACTATCGCAGATAATGAAACAATATACAATCTTTTTTTTAGGTGAGTCCATTAATGATCTTCCATTAGATGAACTCAAAAAGAATTTAGCATTAATGTTTAAATGCGATCTAGCGCGTGTTGAAAAGCTATTTATAGGAAGAGCTGTTGCAATAAAAAAAAATCTTGATGCAGAAAAAGCTAAGGCCTATCAACAAGCTTTAATCAAAGCTGGTGCAAAAATTATCATTAAAGAAAATATTGATGAAAGCCAAGTAACAAATACAACTCAACAAGTAACGAAACTAGCTCAACAAGTAACCACTAAACCTGTACCTCCGCAAAAAACAGCTGGTTTAAATTCAGGACTTGCCAGCCTAATTAGTTACAATGACGACACATCAGCAACTAACGCTACAACTAATGCTACAACAAACGCTACAAGAAACACTGACTCTATAGCTAGCCCAACTGAATCTTTGGTTGAGCAAACTACGTTTAAAACCAATAAGGTAGCTCAAAACCCTGCTGATAATGACGTTAATACGGATGATAACCTAAGCCTACTGCCTCCCAATAGTGGTAGTTTAGAAGAATTTTCAGAACAACAAGAAGCTGTTCCCTTGCCAGATATTAGTGAACTGTCTATGAGTGAAGCGAATAAAGGGAGCTTAGAAGAGTTTGCAGAACATAAAGCTCCGGTAGCCTTACCCGATATATCAGAGCTAAGCATGAGCGAAGCCAGTGAAGGTGACTTGCGAGATTTTGCTCTTTCGCAACCAGCAGTAGAATTACCCGATATTTCATTTTTAGAATTAGATGATAAACGAGAACTATCGGATGAAGATGAGGAAGAAATTGAGTTTACAGTTGCTACTGATATCAGTCATTTAACAATGTCAGAAGCGAACTGCGGTAGTCTTGAAGAGTTTAATCAGCACCCAGAGCCGGTTAAAATTCCAGATGTGTCGCATATTAAGGTAATTTGACGAGTGTTAGTAAGAAATTTTATTTTTTTTGCTATTCCATAATTTAAAAATTTCAGCCCCACTTTTTAATATCGTGTCATCTTCTGCTTGCTGCAAAACAATCTTTTTTTGTGGGTGGGCAGCAGCGATTTCTTGATAGATAAAACTATCATCAAACCCCGATTGATGGGCTATTTCACAAGAGTTTGCATAATAAACAATAGGGAGCCTCGACCAATAAATAGCAGAAAGACACATCGGGCAAGGTTCACTACTGGCAATTAAAACACAATCGCTTAATAAAAATGTTTTCAAAACTTCACATGCACGACGTATTGCAACTATTTCTGCATGAGCGGTAGGATCGTTATCCATGGTTACGCGATTATTACCCTCTGCGATGACTTCAGAGTTTCTCACCACAACAGCGCCAAATGGCCCACCTTGAGCGTTTAAAGACTTCTTAGCTAAATCAATCGCTTGTTGCAAAAACTCATTTTGCAACGACTTGCTCAAGCACTCAGTCAATTGTGGCGTTGTCACCTTTTTCCTCCAACCAAGCTCGCCTATCTGCTGCACGTTTTTTACCCAATAACATATCCATCATTTGATTTGTTTGTTCTTCATCATTAATGGTCAGTCTAACTAAACGTCGAGTATCTGGTGAAATAGTAGTTTCTCTCAATTGTGAAGGATTCATTTCACCCAAACCTTTAAACCTCTGTACACTAACTTTACCTTTTATCTTATCTGCTTTGATTTTATCCAAAATACTTTGTTTTTCATCATCATCCAAGGCATAAAACACCTGTTTGCCAACATCAATACGAAATAAAGGTGGCATGGCAACATAAATATGTCCTGCTTTGACCAAAGGCAAAAAGTGCTTTACAAACAAGGCACATAACAAAGTGGCAATATGTAGACCGTCCGAGTCGGCATCCGCTAAGATACAAATTTTGCCATAACGCAGGCCGTCTAAATTATTACTAGATGGATCAACCCCAATAGCGATGGAAATATCATGGACTTCTTGTGAAGATAACACTACATTAGAGTCAACTTCCCAAGTATTTAGAATCTTACCTCGTAATGGCATAATGGCCTGATAGTTTCTATCTCGCGCTTGTTTTGCAGAACCTCCCGCAGAATCTCCTTCCACCAAAAATAATTCCGTTTGCTCTAAAACCGTAGAAACACAATCTGATAGTTTTCCAGGTAAAGCTGGCCCTTGGGTGACTTTTTTGCGTAATACCTTTTTGCCAGCACGAATACGACTGCTGGCTTTGTTAATAATTTGTGTTGCTATTGCCTCGCCTACTTCAATATGGTGATTTAACCACAATCCCAAAGCATCTTTTACCACGTTAGAAATAAACCCGGCACAAGCTCGAGATGATAAGCGTTCTTTGGTTTGACCTGAAAATTGAGGATCTTTTAATTTCAGTGACAAAATATAACAACAATTATCCCAAACATCATCAGGGGAAACTTTAACCCCTCTAGGTAATAAATTACGGATCTCACAAAACTCCCGCATTGCATCTGTTAAACCACTGCGTAAACCATTGACATGAGTACCACCCAACGATGTTGGAATTAAATTAGCATAACTTTCAGCAATAACCGAAGTATTAGTATAATCCTCGGTCAGCCAGCATAAGGCCCATTCTACTTCTTCCTCATCAGCGGCAAATTTCCCCATAAATGGACTGTCTGGAGTCGTTTGTAAATCATGAAGTTCATCTGTTAAATAATCTTCTATGCCTCGCTCATATTGCCAATCAGTCTTTTCACCACTATTTTCATCTAAAAAACTAATACTTAACCCGGGGCATAATACAGCCTTAGCCCTAAGAGCATGTTTAAGTCGATTGACAGAAAACTTAATCGAGTCGAAATATTTTTGATTTGGCCAAAAACGGATGGTGGTACCCGTATTTTTTTTACCTACCGAGCCAATAATCTTTAAATCCTCGGTTTTATGCCCATCCGCAAAAGACATAAAATACTCACTGCCTTCTCGTTTTATCCATAACTCTAACTTATATGACAAGGCATTAACCACTGAAATACCGACACCATGCAAACCGCCAGAATATTGATAATTTTTATTATTAAACTTTCCACCTGCATGCAACTTAGTCATAATTAACTCAACCCCGGAAATTTTTTCCTGGGGATGAATATCTGTTGGCATCCCACGGCCATTATCCTTGACCGATAAAGAATTATCCTTATGTAATACAATATTAATTGTAGAGGCATAACCACTGACTGCTTCATCAACACTATTATCAATCACTTCTTGAGCTAAGTGATTTGGATATTCTGTTTGTGTATACATGCCAGGCCTTTTTTGTACTGGCTCTAGACCATTTAAGACCTCAATATCTTCTGCGTTATAACTACTATCTTGCATCATTATCTATACTCATAAATACCACAATTAGATCAAAGCCAAGCTTTTGTAAATTCGTCTTCTTTAAAAGCAACGGTACTTTTCTCACCATTAGTCACAATGGGGCGTTTCAGTAATTTGCCATTAGAGGCCAATAGCGTCATCATATCATTGTCTGACATAGTTTTGATCTTATCTTTTAATTGCATTTCTCGGTAAACGACACCACTGGTATTAAAAAATTTTTTAATTGGTTGACCAGATTGTGTAATAATCGTTGCTAGTTGTTCTATTGTTGGCGGGTTTATCGTAATATCTATAAATTGAAAATCAATATTATGTTGGGATAAAAACTTTTCCCCTTTACTGCAAGTCGAACAACGCTTATAACCATAATAATTTAACATTTTTTCACCCTTTGATTTCTATAGTCTTAAATTACTAGTCTTAAATTAGTAGCCTTAAATTTAAGCAATATTCACTCAACAAATCAATAGTTTCTTACAATTAGCTGT
>CAYMMQ010000149.1:0-5350 GCA_964391585.1 uncultured Ectothiorhodospiraceae bacterium | reverse complement strand
ATCTGAATATTGCCGTGGCGACAACGGCATATCATTTTGTTATTCGCCTATTAGCGAGTTTTGAGAAAAAATATCCCAAAATTCGCATCAGCCTTGATGTTACCAACCGCAGTGAGTTACTGAATCAGTTGAACAATAATGAACGTGATTTAGTGATTATGGGGCAACCTCCCGCCGAGCAAGCGCAGTTAAAGTCAATTGCATTTTTAGATAACCCCTTGGTGGTTATTTCTGCTTTAACCCATCGACTGGCTAATTTAAATCGGAAAATTTCTTTAGAAGAAATTTCTAAGAAAAAATTTATCGTGCGTGAAGAGGGATCTGGCACACGCAAAGCCTGTGAAAAATTCTTTAAGCAACATCATTTGCCATTTCATACCACGATGGATATGAGTAATGAGTCAGCTATTAAACGAGCCGTAGAGGAAGGTTTAGGCTTAGCAATTGTAGCCTTACATACCTTAGATATTGAACAACAAGCCAATAGCCTTAAAATATTAAATGTTGAAGGATTTCCTATTATGCGTCAATGGTTTATTGTTGAAAATAAAGAAAAAAGGTTAAGTCCTATTGCTCAGGCTTTTAAAAATTTTTTATTAGATGATGAAAATAAATCATTACATATTAAAAACTATGAATAAATGAGTATTTTCAGGTTATTTTTAACGCAGAAATGATGTGAAAGGAGAATTTTGCAAGTACCTCTACATATTAAAAGCTTGGATAATAAGTGATTAATAGTGGTAACGACACTGTGCAATAGTAAGGTTTTCTCCAGTTACTTTATACACTAATCTATGTTCTCTATTTATACGTCGTGACCAATAGCCAGTCCAGTTATGCTTTAAAGGTTCTGGATCGCCAATACCTTCAAAAGCTTGTCTTTTGATATCTTTAATGAGTAAGTTAATACGTTTTAAGATTTTTTTATCTACCTGTTGCCAATATAGGTAATCATCCCACGCATTATCCGCCCATGATAAAATCATTCTTCAATGAGTTCATGTTGTATTGCTTTAGCGGACTCAATTTCAGCTATTGCTTCGTTAAGTCTTTGAGCATTTTTTGGACTTGCCATAAGGTAAGCTGTTTCTTCATAAGATTGAAAATCTTCCAGACTGATCAGCACTGCAGGTTTTCCATTTTGCCGAGTAATCATAACGGGTTGATGATCATCATTTACCTTATCTAAGGTACTCGCCAACTGAGTTCTAAATAATGAATAATTCATTGAATGCATATTTAATTCACCTTAAGTAATAATTAGTGGTAAGTATACATTGTACGTGATATGGTACGCAAGTTATTTTTAAATCAGCTGTACATATTGAAACTTTATGTAAGGTAAAATATTCAAAGGTTATGAGTGGTAATCTCATAACCCCGATCTTTATAAAATTTATAGCGTTGACGTGCGAGTTGTTTTTCTTCATCAGAGTTATTAACAACTTCTAATACACGGTGAAAGCGACTAAAAAAAAGTGGTACTTCAGGGGAAAGGTTTATCAATACTTCCTGTTTTTTTAATGGATTAAAATGAGAAGATACTTCATTCTTTACATCGATGATCACACTATGTTCAAAATCCAAGCTTGATCCTTGCTGCTGTTCTTGCTGTGATTCGTGCTGTTGTTCTTGTACTGATAAGTTAATATGCGGGATAAAACTTTCGGCTTTAAAAGTCCATAATAACTCATCTAAATATAAGGCTTGCTCAATACTTGCACTATTAATATAAATCAAGTGATGAAGGTTATAAGCTTTTTCTGTTAACTGGCAAACAAGTTCGGACAAGTCACGCTGGACTTGTCCGTTTAAAATATAAAAAGAGATATGGGTCATGAACGCAGTTTTAAGAAAGCACTTTTAAGAAAGCTTACTTTGATTTATTAAAAACTGACTTAATAATGCCACAGGTTTTCCTGTTGCACCTTTATTTGCCCCCGAGTCCCAAGCTGTACCCGCAATATCTAAATGTGCCCAGTGAAATTTTTTAGCAAACTTGGCTAAAAAACAGGCTGCGGTAATCGAACCTGCCGATCTACCACCAATATTAGCAATATCGGCAAAATTGCTTTTCAGTTGTTCGTGATACTCTTCCCAGATAGGCAATTCCCAGACCCGATCATTACTTTGCACTCCAGCGGAAGTAAGAGCCTTAGCAAGTTTGTCGTTATTACTAAATAAAGCACTACTATGATGACCTAAAGCAATAATACAAGCACCGGTTAAAGTTGCTACATCAATCACATACTTAGGTTCAAATCGTTCACTATAGGTGAGGGCATCACATAAAATCAAACGACCTTCGGCATCAGTGTTTAAAATTTCAATGGTTTGGCCAGACATACTGGTGACAATATCGCCGGGTTTGCTGGCTAAGCCATCGGGTAAATTTTCTGTTGCAGGAATAACGCCGATAACATTAATCGCTAAGCCCATTTCTGCAATGGCTTTCATGGTGCCAATAACGCTTGCAGCACCACACATATCGTATTTCATTTCATCCATACCTGCACCGGGTTTGAGTGAAATACCGCCTGAATCAAAGGTAACACCTTTACCCACTAATACAATCGGTTTACTTTTTGCAGAGCCTGCTTGATAATTTAATACAATTAACTTTGCTTGTTCATGGCTACCTTTACTGACGGATAATAAAGCATTCATATTGAGCTGAGTCATCTGCTTTTCATTCAACACTTCACAAGTGATTTTTTTATTGCTTTTAGCAATTTGCTTGGCTTGCTCGGCTAAATAAGAAGGGGTACAGATATTTCCAGGTAAATTAGCTAAATCTTTGGCCAAACTCATTCCCGAGCTGATGCTTTTTGCTTGTACTAAAGTCTGAATACTCAACTTTTTATCTGCAGTGTTATCAATAACGAGATTGATCTCTTTGAGAGCGTGAGTGTGTGTTTTAGCTTTACTTTTTAATTGCTCAAATTTATATTGGTTTTGCTCACTGATAACAACGAAGTGGTGTAGTAATTGTTGTAAGTCATGATCTTTAACGGCTAAATCATTCAGGCAGAATAGGGCTTTTTTAACTCCAGTATCCACTAAGCATGTAATTGTTTTAGTGACAATTTGTTTGAATTGAGTAAGCCCTAAATCTTCTTTTTTACCACAACCTACTAATAAAATTCGACTAAAACTACTATTTTCTAATTGATGAACTAATAAAGATTGTCCTAATTTACCTTCTAAATCACCGCTTTTTAATAATTTTGACAAATAAGCATTGGTTTTGTTATCTAAAATTTGTGCTGTTGCTGATAATTGACGTGATTCCATTACCATAACAACGATACAATCGGTTTTTTGACTCTCGGGCTTATTTTGACTAATGCTGAACTTCATTTGCTCTCCATGTTAGAATAGGTTAATTTTTAAATATATAGGTGCTTTATTAAGAAAGTACAAGGATAAATAAGGAAATGCGATATATTACTACAAAATTTAAGGTTTTAGTGCTGAGTTTATTTTTTTCTTTTAATGCTTATGCTGATAACGCCTGTTTGAAAAAAGTGAATGAAAAAGAATATTATGATGCCAAAAAAGTTTGCTTAGAGCTTGCCGAGCAAGAAGATCCTTTAGCGCAGTTTGCATTAGGAACTTTATATTATAATGGTTTTGGAGTGATGCAAGATTATAAGCAATCTTTAAAATGGGTGAAAAAAGCTGCAATAAATAATTTACCGGTTGCCCAATATAATTTAGGGATTATGTTAGCCAATGCCCAGGGGACAAAAGTAGATTTAGTCGAAGCTGTTGCTTGGTTGAAAGTGGCGAAAAAAAATGATTACCAGGAAGCCAGTGATGTCATTATACAGATTGAAGAAGAGTTAACCAGTAAAGAAAAAGAACAGCTTAAAGCGGCTCATCAGGCAGTTTTAAAAGCAATTAAATAATTCTTATTGCTCCTCCTTATTGCTCCTCTTTATTGCGGGCTGAGCTGGTAGGCGTTTTTAAACAGACAATATGACTTTCTGAAAAGCGATCTTGTAATGTCAGTGATCGCTTGTCAAATAAGGACCATAAAATACCGCTAAAGCCTAATAATATGACCCAATATTTTAACTGTGGATTTAAACTGTCAAACTTACCAAGTAGATGATATAAGAACAAGGCAACAAACCAAGGGAAAATAGCTGCCAAAAAGCGCAGTAGGGCTTGCCAAATTGTAATGTATTTGCCATCCAAGCTTTCGACTCGTAGTTTCCATGCCGCAAGCCCCAGGGTTTGTCCAGCCTTGGTCCAAAACCAAGCAAAAAAAGCAAACCAGATAAAAAATAAATAGCTTTTATAAAAAGGGCTAGAAATAGCATTTGCACTAATATTTGTGCTTTGTTCACTATCTGCACTCATAATAAAGGGAACAAGATAAATAACCGAGGCAATAAATAATATGCCGCACAACAATAAACTATCGTAAAATAGAGCTGCTAAATAACGAGCAACAATCTTAGGCTTTTTATTGGGTGAGCTAGGTTCTGAGGCTTTCAACCACGATATCCGAAATGTATAAATTAAAATCCAGAAGTGTCAGAAAACAAACCAACACGTAAGTCTTTGGTAGTATAGATAACCTTGCCATCAACTGACAAATGACCATCGCCAATTCCCATAACCAAGCGACGGGTAATAACACGTTTTAATTGGATATTGTAAGTCACTTTTTTCGCCGTAGGTAAGACTTGACCAGTAAACTTAACTTCACCCACACCTAAAGCTCTACCATGACCGGGATTACCTAACCAAGCAAGGTGAAAACCAATTAATTGCCATAATGCATCAAGCCCCAAACAACCAGGCATGACAGGATCACCGGGGAAATGACACTGAAAAAACCATAAATCAGGATTGATATCTAATTCAGCAATAATTTCACCTTTGCTATGTTCACCATCATTATTACTAATCTTAATAATTCTATCCATCATTAACATATTGCCAACGGGGAGTTGGGCATTGTTTTTACCAAACATATCACCATAACCACATTGTAATAGTTCATCTTTTTGGTAGCTGCTTTTTTGTATAAATGATGTGTTTTTAGTCATAATTGAATATCTTAAATAGAAATGAAAAATAATTAGTTATATTGGTTTTGTTTATACAACTCAAACTTGAATAAGTTTTTTTAAAAATTTACAAGCTAGGGCATATTCTAGCAGAATATATTATATTATGTAGTGTATTGAACTAATTTTATACTCAAATTATGATTATACTATTGTTAAAGGATTAAAATTTGTTAAATTTGCAATATTAAAAATTAAAACTAAGGATTTTAAATTTTCAGACGCTAATAAAGCATAGAACCAACTAATAGAAGCAACTAAAT
>CAYMMQ010000148.1:3556-5432 GCA_964391585.1 uncultured Ectothiorhodospiraceae bacterium | reverse complement strand
TTTTAGCAAAAGTGATGCTTATTCACACGGGAGGCTTAAACTTTCTGTTAGAGCGAGGATCTCCGCAGCTTCACGAAATGCTGTAGACACACCTTTCCAACTAATATTAACACTTAAGCTTTCCGCTTCATGAAAAAATGCTACTAATAATTGCAAAGCTGCACCATCAACTCGTTGCACGCTTTCGGCATTAATAATAATATTTTTTTCATTATTTAATAATTGATTGAATAATTCATAATAATCACTGACCTTATTAATATCAAAAATCTCATCAAGAATAATTGTTCCTTTATCAACCTGTGTATTGCTTTCTAGAATATTATCTGACATAGTTAAACTCATTATTAAAAACCAATTTACTTGTCTTAATTTAACTACTATTAATTACTAACAAGTAAATTCAAAATATACAAAGGGTATCGGTCATGTTCAAAGAAGCTTTAGCTTTTATTCAAAACATCAACTGAAGCATGATAGATATTAATATAATTAAACAGATTAAAGTATAACGTGAAGCAACTATTATTAAAATTTTTAACAACCGCTATGAGTAGTGCACGTGATTTATTACCTATAATTTTAGTTATTGCATTTTTTCAGCTTGTAGTACTTCAACAAAGTATACCTGATCTTTTTCAAATTATTATTGGTACTCTACTTGTCGTTATCGGTTTAACTTTTTTTGTATTTGGCTTAGAAATGGGCTTATTTCCCATTGGTGAGTCAATGGCTTATGCATTTGCCCGAAAAGGCAATATCTTTTGGTTGTTGGCTTTTTCCTTCTGCCTGGGTTTTGGCACAACCATAGCTGAACCAGCATTGATAGCAGTTGCAGATGAAGCGGCTAAAATTGCGGCAGATGGAAATATTATTCCTAACACCCTTGATAATATGGATAATTATTCCCGTGGATTACGCTATACTGTGGCAATATCTGTTGGTGTTGCTGCCATGCTCGGAGTTATCCGTATTATTAAAGGTTGGCCTGTTCAATATATTATTATCAGTGGTTATATGATCGTGGTCATTTTAACATTTTTTGCTCCTGCCGAGATAATTGGTATCGCTTACGATTCTGGCGGAGTAACCACATCAACAATTACTGTGCCATTAATGACTGCCTTAGGCATTGGGCTGGCCTCAAGTATTAAAGGCAGAAATCCGATGTTAGATGGTTTTGGATTAATTGCTCTTGCATCTTTAACGCCTATTATTTTTGTTATGGCTTATGGGATGTTAACTTAGATACCGAGTGTTAACCTATATAGAAATAGAAGTTTTTTATGAGTGATTTTTTTTCAACATTTTTTTCAACCATCCTCGATGTTATTCCCATTGCAGTGATTATTTTTGGTTTTCAATTATTTGTCATCCGAAAGCCTATCCATAACTTAAAATCTATTCTAATAGGATTTTTCTTTGTTATTTTAGGTTTGAGTTTTTTTCTGATGGGACTTGAAAAAGCCTTATTCCCCTTAGGTAAAATTATGGCAGATCAATTAACGAATCCAGAGTTTTTATATCAGCATAGCAGTCATCTAAACTCTGAAGTGATGACTACTATTAAACTACATTGGATGGATTATTATTGGGTATATTTATTTGCTTTTGCCATTGGCTTTAGTACCACGATTGCCGAGCCTTCTTTATTAGCTGTTGCCATTAAGGCGCAAGAAGTTTCTGGCGGTACAATTAGCTTATGGGGATTACGTCTCTCCGTTGCATTAGGGGTTGCAATTGGTATCTCATTAGGGAGTTACCGCATTGTTACTGGCTTGCCGATTCACTGGTTTATTATTATCGGTTACATTATTGTGATGATTCAAACCATCTTTGCACCCAAAATGATTATTCCTTTAGCGTATGACTCTGG
>CAYMMQ010000148.1:0-3456 GCA_964391585.1 uncultured Ectothiorhodospiraceae bacterium | reverse complement strand
AAAAATGCGCTTTAAACTAATTATTGCATTAGTTGGAAATGACCTAACAGATAAAATTTTAAAAGCTAGTCGCGATGCTGGCGCTAAAGGAGCGACCATCATCAACAATGCAAGAGGTGAGGGTGTTGATAATAATAAGACTTTTTTTGGCTTATCTTTAGAAAAGCATAATGAACTTATTTTAATGCTGGTAGAAGAGCATCTTAGTAGAGCAGTGTTAGAAACTATCAGTGAAGTGGGACAATTTGATGATTCGGCAGGCAATGGTATTGCTTTTCAAATCGATGTTGAGGATGCTGTTGGGGTCTCTCATCAAATTCAAACATTAACCAAAGAAATAGAGAAAATCATATGAACTTAAAAAATATAACCGTTAAAGATGTGATGAAAACAAAAGTTGATATTTTTGATGGCATGAAAACCGTTGAAGATGCACTGCGTGAAATGAAACATATTGAAACCAAAACCTTAATTGTTGACCGACGAAGCCCTGATGATGAGTGGGGCATGGTTGTTGTGGCCGATATTGCCCGTTTGGTTCTTACTAAAAATTTATCACCAACTCGAACAAATATTTATGAAATCATGAGCAAGCCTGTTATTACCATACATCAGGATATGAAGATCCGTTACTGCGCAAAACTTTTTGATCGCTATGGTTTATCTCGTGCCCCTGTTGTTAATAATAATGAAATTGTTGGCATTGTTAGCTATACTGATATGATTCTTAAAGGTCTAGAAATTCAAGGTGAACTATAAATATGACTATTAAAACACGTTTCGCCCCGAGTCCAACGGGTTACCTTCATATTGGTGGCGCGAGAACCGCTTTGTTTTCTTGGTTACACGCAAAAAAAAAACAAGGTAAATTTATTTTACGCATTGAAGATACCGACAAAGCTCGCTCTACCCAAGAAGCGGTAGATGTTATTATAGAAGGTATGAAATGGTTAGGTCTCAATATCGATGAAGGCCCTTTTTTTCAAAGTGAACGTGAGGCTCGATACCAACAGTTGATTAACCAACTTGTCGACAATGGTCATGCTTATCGCTGTTATTGCAGCAAAGAAGAGTTAGATAGTCTTCGTGAAGGGCAAATGCAACGTAAAGAAAAGCCTCGTTATAATGGTAAATGCCGACACCTTGATGCTGCTCCTGAAGGTAAAGAAAGTATTCATCCTGTTATTCGTTTTAAAACACCTACTGATGGTGAGATTGAAATTAACGATCTGGTAAAAGGTAAGACCGTTATCCAAAACAGTGAAATGGATGATTTAATTATCGCTAGAAGTGATGGCAGCCCTACCTACAACTTTGTTGTTGTAGTAGACGATGCTGATATGGGGGTTACTCATATTATTCGAGGAGATGATCATTATAATAATACTCCTCGACAAATGAATATTTTACAAGCACTGGGTGTCGCATTGCCACAATATGCTCACCTACCGATGATTTTGGATGAAAAAGGTGCAAAATTATCTAAGCGCAATGGTGCGGCAAATTTATTAAATTATCGTGAACAAGGTTATTTACCTCATGCTTTACTCAATTATTTAATACGTCTAGGATGGTCCCATGGAGATCAAGAAATTTTTACCCTAGAAGAAATGTTGCAATATTTTGATATTAAAGATGTCAATGCCTCGGCTTCTGCGATTAATCCCAATAAACTATTGTGGTTAAACCATGAATACATAAAAAACACAGATCCCAAACTTATTGCCCCGTATCTTGCATACCAGCTTAATAAAAAAAATATTGATCTTGCATATGGGCCAGAATTAGCGGATGTTGTTAGTTTGCTTGCAGACAGGTATAAAACCTTAGTTGAAATGGCGGATAATTGTTTGTATTTTTACCAAGATGTTACTGAGTTTGATGCAAAAGCTGCTAAAAAAAGTTTTACCCCTGAAGCCATTCCTGTGTTAGAAAAACTGTTAGAGAAATTTGACTCCCTAGATGATTGGGAAAAAGAAACATTGCATCAAGTGATTATTGCTGTATCAGAAGAGTTATCCGTTAAAATGGGACAGGTCGCTCAACCACTTAGAGTTTCTATCACGGGTGGCGGGGTTTCTCCTTCCATAGATGCTACTCTGCAATTATTAGGCAAACAAAAAACAACAACAAGAATTAAGTTTGCTTTAAATTATCTTCAACAATAGCGAGAAGTATGTAGGTTAAGTTCTTTAAGAAGTAAGGGACTTAGCCTATAGGTTTTTACTAGTTAGTTCTACTTTACCACTTTTAAAAACGAAGCCGTTGTTTTTTTGTTCCCTTTTTTAGCCACTTTTTTAGCCACTTCATTGGATTTTTTTTCAACTTCTTTTTTCACTGGGCTTTCCTCAGCAATGCCATCTTCTTCCTCTGGAAACATCATCCCTTTGCCATTTTCCATAGAATATAAAGCTAAAACTGCCTGAATTGGAATATAAATATCGATAAGCTTTCCTGAAAATCTGGCACTGAACGATACACTGTCATTTTCTAAGTTTAAAACATCAACCGCTATAGGGCTAATATTTAAAATAATCTTCCCGTCATTTACATGCTCATAAGGAACCATCACATCTTCATATTCTGCGTTCACTAATAAGTATGGGGTGTTTTCATTATCCACTAACCACTCATAAATGGCTCTTAATAAATAAGGTCTACTTAATGTCATCATTTTCTATCTTTTTATATATCATCAGAAAAGTCAGACATTGCAGAATTATTTTCACTGATACTTTCTTTAAAAGCATCACGCTGAAATAAACGCTCTGAGTAATCAAGTAGTGGTTGTGCCGATTCAGGCAAATCAATATATAACTCATCTAAACGCCACAAGGTAGCGGCTAAAGCACAATCAATCAAGGTAAACTCATCTGACATAAAAAACTGTTTTTGGCTAAAAATTGGTGAGGTCGAAATTAATCTATCTCTTAATTCTTTACGTTGCTTGATGTTTTGTTTATCGTTTTTTCCAATTAATTTTTCAACCAAAGGATCCCAATCATTTTTAATTCTTACCATCAACATTTTCAACATAGCTCGCCCTACAGGATCAACTGGCATTAATGGAGGGTGAGGAAAACGCTCGTCTAAATATTCGATAATGATATTGGCATCATATAAGGCTAAATCTCGATCAACCAAAGTAGGACAAGTATTATAAGGGTTATATTCAGCTAATTCAGCAGGGATTTCACCCTCTGAAATATTGACATTTACAATTTCATAATTAATGCCTTTTTCTGCTAATACAACTCTAACTCTGTGACTTAAAACATCATTTGGATCTGAATATAAGGTCATAACAGACCGTCTATTGGTTAATTGCGTCATGGTTTCTCCGATTAACAAACAACTATTTGTGTAGCGATTTTCATTCTGCATTTTTACAAACACGCAAAAATATGCGTATCATACCATAAATTGATATTAAAATATAAATGTTAGATTTTTTTC
>CAYMMQ010000147.1:0-5498 GCA_964391585.1 uncultured Ectothiorhodospiraceae bacterium | reverse complement strand
ATTAGCCGGTTTTATTAGTTTGCTGACGACTACAGCGATAAGAGTCGACAATACCGATAATCCACAAAATTAATACCGCAATGGTTGCTGATTTAATATTCCCGCCATCTAGTTGTCTGACCATTTCTGATAACTGCATTACACTCAATTGTGCTATTTCATTGTTGGACAAATTTGAAACAATTTGAGAGGATATCTGGATGGTTTCATAAAAAACAACAGATAAGGCAATGGTGGTTAAAACAATGAGTAAAACTCCCATTTGACGCTTTTTTAAAAAAATATGTCCAGCACCGGGATAGACCAATACAGATAATAAAAGGGCCTTATTCATATTTTTAACCTCTTACTTTAAAGTCCTTGATGTGAATAATTATGAAATAAATGTCGATAAATAACCGATAATTGCGCCAAAAACTCCACCCCAGACAACTAACCAGCCTAAGTGTTTTTTGATCATTTCTTGTACAATTTCTTTGACCAACTGAGGCGTTAATTCTGCAAGACGGGCTTCAATAATGGAAGATACTTTTGACTTAATATCCGTGATAACATCTGGAGATTCTATTTCGGATTTTAAAAGTTCAGAAAATTCTGCCGTTTGTGTGATATCACTTAAAGATTGTTTCATTTTAATCATAAAAGGTTCTTTTAATGGCAATAAAGCTTCTTGGCCACCAAACATCCCGAGCATACCACCAAAAGATGATGCCATAATGACCTCGACCAAATCATCAAAAGCTGGGGTTAAATCAATTTTTTTTATGATGGGAGTTAGGTGTAAATCAGCTTTAACGCCTTCTGCCGTTGTTAAAAATTTATCAATATTCTCATCAGTAAAAAACTGCTCCATCATCATGGTTTTAATGGCAGCTTTAAACTCTTCAAAGCGAGCAGGAACAACACCAGATCCATATAAACCAGGGACTTTTTCAAATAACATATGAACAGCAAGCCAATTGGTTAAAGCACCTGAAAAGGCAAACAAACCAACAGCTAAGATAACTTCGTTATGAAAGAAATAGCCTAAAATAATTAATAAAAAAGCAAGAAGGTTGGTAACAAAACTTTTATTCACTTTCAGTTCCCGTAAATGATAAATTAAGGGGAGGAATTTTAACAAATAGAAATAATATTGTCATATGTTATGATGACAAATAAAGGGATTAAGCTTGCCTGAAACTGGCCCCTCGAACAGTTCCGTACAGTTTTTTTAAAGAGTAGTAGTTAGATTTGAAAAGTGTTAGTCGTAGTTTACATCAATAATTTTGCCAACGACTACATCAGATAAAATTTCTTGTGTCAATAACCATTCTTTTACAGCAGTTGAAGCCTTTTCATCAACAGATTGATATCGCTCTGCTGCGGTGATGATACCATCAAAATCATTGATCGTATAACCTCCACTAAAACCAAGATTTTTTGCCTCAAAAAAATCGAGCAAATCATCAAAGAAGCTATTTATTTTTGTTTCATCATCTTCAGTAAACTTGGCGAAAACCTCAAACCCCATCATGGCAAATTCACCAAGGTATAATTTTTTTAGTACACGTTTGCTTTTGTGCTTTAAAGAAGGTTTATGCATAAGTTCCTCTATGATTTAAAATAAATAAATAAAATATCAATACTGCCATTTTTGATGATTACATTGGCGCGAAGTATACACACCTATATGTTAATAAACAATCAATATGCAGCTAAATATCATCAAAAGTAAAGTCGGTTTTTTGGTAAATAATGCAAGTAGATCATAATATTTTCCATTTTATTCTTGCTAAATAATGATGTATTTGTTCTCCTTTACGAGAGCGGATATAAATAGGCTAGAGCTAATAGATTAGAGTTCTTTATCAATATATACACTGTTTTATTAAACCTAGAACTTTTAAATGATTCACTTATTAATTATGAAGGCTTTTACGGATATTTTGATGAATCAAAGTTTATCAGAGCTAAAATCCACGTCAAATATTTGTCCTATATATTTTTTTGAAAATAAAGAACAAGAAAAGTTAGAAGCGGAAAAAGCTGAAAAATTAGCAGAAGAGAAGGCTGCTAAGAAGAAAAATCGAGAAGCAGATTAATAGCAGCGTATATTTAATTCAAATTATTAATTATTTTTTGAGTCGTTTCAGCTTGGTTTAGGGTATAAAAGTGTAAACCTGGTGCCCCAGAGTCTAAAAGTTTTTGGCATAAATTAGAAACAACATCCAAGCCAAAACTTCTTACAGATTCGTTATCATCAGCAAAGCTTTCAAGCCTTTTTCTAATCCACGCAGGAATTTCAGCACCACACATAGTTGAAAAACTATTGAGGCGATTATAGTTCATAATTGGCATAATGCCAGGAAAAATTGGCTTATCAATCCCCGCTTTCATACAATCATCAACAAAAAATAAATAAGCATCCAAATTAAAAAAGTATTGAGTAATGGCGCTATCTGCCCCAGCCTTCATTTTAGTAATAAAGTTTTTAAAGTCACTATCTACATTTTTAGCTTGTGGGTGATATTCTGGGTAGGCTGCAACTTCAATGTGAAAGTGATCACCGGTTTCATTTCTGATAAATTCCACCAGTTCATTGGCAAAATGAAGTTCTCCAAGATCGTGCGAGCCAGAAGGTAGATCACCTCTTAGGGCAACAATGCGATCAATCCCATGTTGTTGGTAGCTTTTCAGTATTTCTCTTAAATGATTTTTACTTGAGCCTATACAAGATAGGTGTGGAGCAACTTTATAACCTGCTTTTTGAATTGCAAGTACCGTATTTAAAGTTCCTTGCTGTGTCGTTCCACCTGCACCATAGGTGACAGAAAAATAATCAGGATTATTTTTCCCAAGTATATCTCTGACGCGTGCCAGGTTCTTTTCCCCCTCTTCTGTTTTAGTTGGGAAAAATTCAAAGCTAATATTTTTCATGGTTTTTAATATTCATGTTGTATGAATGAGTATTTCACGTTCCCATCTGACGGTGGGAACGTGGCTCATGTCTTTTAGTATCTATAATGTTCTGGCTTAAATGGGCCATTTTTAGCAATATTGATATATTGTGCCTGTTTATCGGTTAACTCGGTCAAGTTGACCCCAATTTTTTGCAAATGCAACTGAGCGACTTTTTCATCTAAGGCCTTGGGTAATACATAGACCTTGTTGTCATAGTTGCTATAATTATTCCACAATTCAATTTGCGCGAGCACTTGGTTAGTAAATGACGCTGACATCACAAAGCTGGGATGTCCAGTCGCACAGCCTAAATTCACCAAACGTCCTTCGGCAAGTAAAATAATACGTTTGCCATCCGGGAAGATAATATGGTCCACTTGTGGTTTGACATTTTCCCACTGGTATTGACGTAAGGCTTCGACTTCAATTTCAGAATCAAAATGACCAATATTACAAACAATGGCATCATGTTTCATTTTTTTCATATGATCATGGGTGATAATATCAAGATTGCCCGTACAGGTGACAAAGATATCACCTTTATCAGCAACATCATCAACGGTAACAACACGATAACCTTCCATGGCAGCTTGTAAAGCACAAATTGGGTCAATTTCAGTGACCCAAACCGTTGCTCCCATGCCTCTAAATGCTTGAGCACAGCCTTTACCCACGTCACCATAACCACACACGACAGCAATTTTTCCTGCAATCATCACATCGGTAGCACGTTTAATCCCATCTAGTAAAGACTCACGACAGCCATAAAGGTTATCAAATTTAGACTTGGTTACCGAGTCATTAACATTAAATGCTGGAACTTTTAATGAACCATCAATTTCCATTTCATATAAACGGTGAACACCCGTGGTGGTTTCTTCAGAAATGCCTTTTACATCTTTTAATAATTCAGGATATTTTTCGTGCATAATCTGCGTTAAATCACCACCATCATCTAAAATCATATTCGGCGTCCAGCCATCAGCTGATTGAATCGTTTGCTCAATACACCACCAGAATTCTTCTTCACTTTCACCTTTCCATGCAAAAGTAGGGATATTAGCAGCCGCCATCGCAGCAGCAGCATGATCTTGGGTGGAAAAAATATTACACGATGACCAACGTACTTCTGCTCCCAAGTCAACCAATGTTTCCATTAACACCGCTGTTTGAATGGTCATGTGTAAACACCCGGCAATGCGAGCACCTTGTAAAGGTTGTTGCTCATGAAATTCTTCTCTTAAGGCCATTAACCCTGGCATTTCTTTTTCAGCAATAGAGACTTCTTTTCTGCCCCATGCCGCTAAACTGATATCCGCTACTTTATAATCGGTAAATGTACTCATTATATTTCCTATTTTAATGTTTTTAATCGAGAGTTAAAGATTTGCCGCTGAACGTAAGGCTTCGGCTTTATCGGTTTTTTCCCAGCTTACGTTAATATCATCACGCCCAAAGTGACCATAAGCCGCTGTTGCAGAATAAATGGGGCGAAGCAGATCTAACATCTTAATAATACCCTTAGGTCTTAGGTCAAAGAATTCTCTAACTAAGTTAACCAGTTCTTTATCACTTACTTTACCTGTATTAAATGTTTCAATGCTAATCGATGTTGGCTCTGACACACCAATAGCATAAGAAACCTGAATTTCACACTTCTCCGCCAAACCGGCAGCAACAATGTTTTTGGCCACATAACGGCAAGCATATGCGGCAGAGCGGTCAACCTTGGAAGGATCTTTACCTGAAAAAGCTCCACCACCATGTCTTGCCATACCTCCATAAGTATCAACAATAATTTTTCTACCGGTTAGGCCACAATCGCCAACAGGTCCACCAATTACAAATCGTCCGGTTGGATTGATATGGTATTTGGTATCCTTGTGTAGTAAATTTGTGGGTAATACAGGTTTGATAATTTCCTCCATTACTGCTTCAACGAGGTCTTTTTGTGCAATATCAGGATGGTGCTGAGTGGATAAAACCACCGCATCAATCGCTGTTGGTTTACCATTTTCATATAAAAACGTCACCTGGCTTTTTGCATCAGGGCGTAACCAGTTAAGAGTGCCTTGTTTGCGAACCTGAGATTGTTTTTTAACCAGTTTATGTGCGTAATAAATGGGCGCAGGCATTAAAACATCTGTTTCATTTGATGCATAACCAAACATTAAACCTTGATCGCCCGCACCTTGTTCATGCTCACTATATTCATCCACACCCATAGCAATATCAGCAGATTGTTTATCAATAGAAGATAAAACCGCACAAGAGTTTGCATCAAAGCCCATGTCAGAGCTGGTATAACCAATTTCGGAAATTGTCTTGCGAACAATGTCTTGTAAATCCACATAGGCGGAGGTAGTGATTTCACCAGAAATGACTACCATACCGGTATTAATGAGTGTTTCACAAGCCACTCGAGAGTTAGGATCAAGGGTGAGCAGTGCATCTAAAACCGAATCAGATATTTGATCGGCTATTTTATCAGGATGTCCTTCAGAAACAGATTCTGAGGTAAAAAGATGAGTATCTGACATTTGCTTTCTCTTTAG
>CAYMMQ010000146.1:0-5591 GCA_964391585.1 uncultured Ectothiorhodospiraceae bacterium | reverse complement strand
TCAACACCTTCACGCTTACGCATTGCGGCTGATAGACTGCCCTCTCTTCGTAGAGTCTACTCTTGGTGCTACAGCTTCATGCTATTCGTACCTCCTAACATGTGTAGCTCAGTTACAGGCTGTTGGTTAGACTTTACCTGTGCTGGATTGTCCAGCTTGATTGCCTTAGCTTTGCTTGGCGCACTCATGTTGTTTCTCCTTTATATATGTACGCTAATGGTGTTAAGTATGGTCTTACCGTACTATTATAGCAAAAGGTAATGGTATTATTAAGCTAAGTTATTGATAAATAAAGACAAATCTAAAATAGAGCAGGTTCTCTTTACATAGCAGCGAACCTATTAACTATTTTTCAATCAAGATAATACAAATAATATTTATTATTACCCTGTTTTATCTTTAGCTTCAGGTTCATACTTTAACTCATATATTGGAGTTAAAGATTTAGGATATGACTTCCAAATTAACTCAGGTTCATACCAAGGTGTAAGGCTTAGGTTCATTAGCTTTTCAAGTTTTTTCTGTTTATCTTTTGGTAACATTTGGAATCGCTGGCACACTTCTGGCACACTTTGCGCAGTGATTCGCAGTGAATTGTAGTGATTTACAGTGAAGACTGAAATCACTAAGTCACTGAAAATATGATAGATAGTTATTTGTAGTTACCTGTAGTGATGGGTGATGGTCTCCCCAGCGCGACTCGAACGCACATCGGAACCTTAGGAGGGATCTGTTCTATCCGGTTGAACTATGGGGAGAAGTGTAGATTTTAACAAGAAAAACAACTTATGTCCTTTCATTTTTTGCTACAAATGTCATTTCAGGCTAAAATCTGTCTTTTTGCCTAAAGATACTTGTACTTTTTCCTATGAAACCACTCAAAAACTATTTTAAAGAAATTGAATTATGCTTAATAGCAGATCGTTTTGCTTTAAAAAATGGATTACATCAACTTATTGCTCTGGATAAAAAGGGCGAAAGTGGCTCTGATGTGTTTCGACAAAAATTTAAACATTGGTTGCATAGACTAGAAAAATCCCAGCTAAAAGTGAGCAATAAAAAATCAAATATCCCGATAATAAGCTATAACGAAACTCTTCCCGTGAGTCAGGCGATCAATGAAATTGCTGATTTATTTAATAAAAACCAAGTAATTATCGTTGCCAGTGAAACGGGTTCGGGAAAAACCACCCAGCTAGCGAAAATGTGTATCGAGCAAGGTCGAGGAATCTTTGGTCAAATAGCGCATACTCAACCTCGGCGTCTAGCGGCAATTAGTGTTGCTAACCGAATTGCAGAAGAGTTAAAAAGTGATATTGGTCAAATTATTGGTTATAAAATTCGCTTTAACGATCAAAGTTCAGAAAGCTGTTTTGTCAAACTGATGACCGATGGTTTGTTATTAGCCGAAATTCAACAGGATAAATTATTACTCAAATATGATTGCTTAATTATTGATGAGGCACATGAACGTAGCTTAAATATTGATTTTTTGCTTGGTTATATCAAAAGAATTTTAAAAAAACGCCCTGATTTGAAAGTTATTATTACCTCGGCTACCATTAACACTCAAAAGTTTTCTGACTTTTTTTATCAAGCCCCCGTCATTGAAGTTTCTGGTAAGCTATGGCCCGTTGAAATTCGCTATCGAAGCCTAATAGATGAAAGTTTGCCACAACCCGAGCAGGGAGATGAAGTTGAAAGTTTTAACCAGCTACTCGCTAATGCGGTGACCGAGTTATGCGCAGAGGGCGCTGGTGATATTTTGGTTTTTTTAAGTGGCGAAAAAGAAATTCGAGATAGCCATGATTTTTTAAAAGCTTACTTTAAAGATCAACTCCTTTGTATTCCACTTTTTGCCCGCTTGTCAGCCAATGAACAAAAGCGAATTTTCCACACCACAGCACAAAGGCGGGTTATTTTATCAACCAATATTGCCGAAACTTCGATCACGGTGCCGGGTATTCAGTACGTGATTGATGCAGGTAAGGCGAGAATTAGCCGTTATAGTATTAAAAATAAAATTCAATCTTTGCCTATTGAAAATATTTCTCAGGCTTCTGCCAAACAACGCAGTGGACGCTGTGGTCGTGTGGCTGCGGGTATTGCTATTCGCTTATATTCTGAGCAGGATTTTAATACCCGAGATGAATTTACCGAAGCAGAAATTTTGCGTACTAATTTGGCTCAAGTTATTTTACAAATGCTTAAACTCAACTTGGGCAATATGCAACATTTTGATTTTATCGACAAACCTCAACTTAAAAATATTAATGATGGATATTCCTTATTAGTTCAACTTGGGGCGATTAAACTTGATAAAAAATCACCCAATTATCAATTAACTCCCTTAGGTAGAAATTTATCACAACTAAATATCGACCCTAAATTAGGGCGAGTTTTATTAGAGTCTGTCAAACAACATGTATTGACAGAAGTTATGGTGATCGTTGCGGCAATGAGTTGTCAAGATCCACGTGAAATGCCTAAAGAGCAGCGTCAATTATCACAAGAAAAGCATAAACCTTTTATAGAGCGACGTTCAGACTTTATTACCTTATTAAATATTTGGTTAGGCTATCATCAACAGGAAAAAAACTTATCACAAAACCAACTGCGCAAGTATTGTTATCAGAATTTTCTTTCTTTTAATCGTATTCGCGAATGGAAGGAAATCGTATCGCAGTTAAAGCTACAATTAAAAGAATTAAAAATAAAAACACCTCGTTTAAGCACTTCTGAGCAACAAGCAGAAAGTGAGAAAGCTGAAAGTAAACAAAAAAATACGCATATGAGCACGTCATATTTAGCGATTCATTTGTCTTTATTAACTGGTCTGGCGCAATATGTTGCTAAACGTGATGAAAATAAAACTTATCAGGGCTGTCGGAATATGATGCTACGCATTCACCCTGCTTCTGCTGTGAGCAAAAAATCACCTGCTTGGATTTTAGCCGCTGAAATTGTTGAAACAGCTCAAGTATTTGCACGTAAAGTCGCTTATATCGAACCCGATTGGATCGAACAACAAGTCCCTCATTTAATCAAATCTCATTATTACGATCCAATTTGGGATAATAAACAAGGAAAAGTGTTAGGCAAGGCAAAATTGACTTTATTTGGTTTGGTAATCAATCCGGCAAAAACCATTAATTTTGCCCAAGTTGATCCCGAACTTGCTCACGATGTTTTTATTAAATCTGCCTTATTAACGGGTGTTTATACCAACTTTCAACGCAAGCAACCTGATTTTTTACAAAAAAATATTGATACCATCAAAGAATTACAACAATTAGAACATAAAAGTCGCCGTCATGACATTATTGAAGATGACAGTGTATTATTAGATTTTTATCAGCAAAATATTTCCCCCGATATTTGTAGCAGAACAAGCTTTGAAAACTGGTATAAAAAAATTAAACAAAAAAATGCTCAGGCTTTAATGATCAGCAAAGAACAATTAATGCGTCATGATGCCAGTCATGTTTCACACAACCTTTATCCCGATCAAATTGTTAGCAATCAGATTAACTTAAAACTGGAATATCACTTTCGACCTAATCATCCCTTAGATGGCGTGACCGTTAATATCCCCTTAGCTTTATTAAACAAGCTAAATGAAAAAACATTTAGTCGTTTAGTTCCTGGTATTATCCGTGAAAAAGTGGAATATATGTTTCGAGCTTTACCTAAAGCCATGCGCAAAGTTCTGTTTCCCATTGCCGATAAAATCACCTTGTTTTTACAAAGTGATTATTACCGAAATGAGCAGTTAAGTCTTTATGAGGCGTTTTATCAGTTTGTTGAAAAGCAAAGCAGAAGTGACTTTGATCATAATATCATCGCATCTTTAGACTTTCCTTTGCATTTAAAAATGAATTATCGCCTGATTTCTACAGCTAAGAAAAATGAACGACAAGAGCTTGATTGCTTACGCGATTTAAGTGCTTTACAAAAAAAATGGGGCGCTAAGGCAGAAAAGCTATTACGTGAGGAAGCTTCTTTACAATTTGATCAAACAGATGAACATAATAATAATATTGAAAAAACCGGCTTGCTTAAATGGGATTTTGATGATCTAAACGAGCAAGTGAGTATCGAAAAATGGGGCTCTAAAATGATGATGTACCCAGCCCTGGTTGATCAACAAAACAGTGTTGCCATCCGTTTGTTTGATCAAAAAGAAAAAGCAATGCTTGAAATGGAGCAAGGTTTATTACGCTTATATAGCTTTCACTGTGAAGCGCAAATTAAAACCCTGCTAAAGCTTAACAATCATCATCAGCCCATGATGCAGCTTTCATTACTCATGGCTTCGTTTGAAAATTCTAAAGATAAAAAATCACAAGTTGCTCGTTTAAACCTTCCTCAACAGCTCTCGGAACAACTCATTCGACAATTGCTACAACCGGAAAACTTGATCTATAATCAACACGATTTTTTATCTAATATAAAGCAGAATCTTGCCTTATTTGATTCGGCACTTGAACAATTACTCAAACTACTCATCAATATTATGACTTTGTACAAGCAGCTGAAACTACGGATAAAAAAACAAAAATCTTTAGCTTTAATCCATTTGATGCAAGATATTGAGCAACAATTAGCACAACTCTTTGTGGCCAACTTTATTGCTCAAACAGATTTTAATTGGTTGAGGCGTTTTCCCTTGTACCTACAGGCTATCGATAAACGCTTAGACAACAATTTTTCTGCTCAAAGTCGCCAGGATGCCATGTTACAAAAGGAAATAAATGATAAAGAAAATGAGTATTTCCCTTATTTGAAAAATATTGATTGGAATAGTGATTGTTTTAAAAAGCGTGCCGATATTTTACAATATCGCTGGTTGCTTGAAGAGCTACGTTTATCTTTTTTTGCCCAAGAGCTAAAAACGATTCAGTCAGTATCTAGTAAAAAATTGGGGAAAAGCTGGCTTGAAATAAAACAATTTTGTCACTGAGAATAATGTGAGTTTATATGCGTGAATCACGGTTTAGTTTGTCAATATCGCCTGAGCAATATATGGAATATTATCGAGGAGTTGTGCAACAAGTGGTGGTCAGAGCCCATAATGGGCAAAAGCTCCAATTCCCTGCAAAAGAGCTCCGACCATTTATCACCCAAAATGGCATTCAGGGAAATTTTAGAATTTTATATTCTGATGAAAATAAATTTATCCGCATTGAACGAATTTAAGCACATCAGTTATTATTCACTACTATCTTTTAAAGCTTTAGAATTTCTTCTTGATTGTTGTAACATGTCAAATAAGACTTCTGACAACTCTTTAGGTTGAAATTTAGCCACATAAGCATCAGCCCCTACCCCCTTACCCAAAGATTTGTTGGCATCAGCAGATAATGAAGAGTGCATAATCACTGGGATCCCAGCAAAACGCGGATCTGATTTTATTTTTTTGGTTAATACATAACCATCCATTTCTGGCATTTCAACATCGGTCAAAATCGTTTGAATGTAATCTGAAACTTTCAAACCATTTACCTCAGCTTTGGTAGCAATCCCTTTTAATTTACTCCAAGCTTCAGCACCATTAATAGCACTAACATGAGCAACATGCATATGTTCTA
>CAYMMQ010000145.1:0-5637 GCA_964391585.1 uncultured Ectothiorhodospiraceae bacterium | reverse complement strand
CTATTAACGCAAATAGCGGTTGGGTTTCATCAGAAAACAAGAAAACGCTTAATCATTAACCAACAGATCCGGCATTTTAAATAATTTCTGCATCCTCTTTGGATAAGATCGAGTTGTTTGTTGCTCCTCAGTCAGAGCCCTGCGCACCTGTATAATGTCAACTTCAGCAAAACGGTCAGCCAGATCAGTATGGTCGTTCAAAATAATCTTCATATAGCTTGGATTATTTAAGTTTTTCACCAGCGGTGTATCAACCATCATAGTTTGAAGTATTTTTGTTAAAGATTTGTTACCACTTCTTTTTCGATAGCTTCGCTTAATATCTCTGAAGAACTGTTCCAAAATATTATTGGTTCGTTGTGGTTGAATCTGATGAGTTCCCTCTGTTGTTTTAACTTCAATTGGATCAGCAAACAACTTTTCCCAATACTGATCAATTTGTTTGAACATTTTCTGGTAAACAGTTCGTGTTAGAGCCTGCTGTTTTAAGTCATCATCCTGTCGAAATTGTGTGACATTGGCTTTAATGGTATTCATGTCAGTATCACCGTCATTATTTAAACCATCAGATGCATCGGGTTGCGCTATCCGCATAGCTGATCTCAAACGATTAAAGACGGTATTGTTCTCCTGTATTCTCACCACAGTATTTGCAAGTGCTTTATCATTAAGCACTTTGCTGATCGGCATTAGCTGCACTTTCTCAGAAGAAGTTGCCATCGATTTCTTTATTTTCATCAAGACTGGATAAGCTTGAGATAAACGAGTATAAAAATCAACATGAGGCTTATCAAACGGAAAACCAAATCCATGAGAGGCATATTTGGCTTCCAGCACCCAACTTAAAATCAGGTAAGTTTTCGCTTCATCATTTAGTGCAGATCGGTTTAACAACGGATCTGCTAAATCACTTTTCAGATAGTTATCAAGTTCTGTTTGCAAGGCAACATCTTCATCAATTATTTTCTTGAATGCCTTAATCATTTTTCTTAAATGAGTACGGATACGATGTGTTTTTAGGTGCTGTCGTATCGTACTGTAGTCACGTTCTAGCAAGTCTTTACCAATATCTTTAAGAAAATGAAAATGACAAATATAATCAGGGCAATCTGGGAATACAGTTCTTACCGCTTTCAAAATAGCTTTGCCCATATCATGCACTAAAGCAACAGGCGTACCGTAATCATTCTTGAACCGTTCAAGAAATTCTGTGATTTGTAGTGCATTTTCTGATGGCAGTTTCACATTGCCAAGAACAATTTTTGAAAGTTCATCAATAGAACTCATCAGATGAGGACTCCCTCCTTCACAGGTACCATCAAGGTGCAATATATACCCGCCCTGATTGTTCAGAAATTGTTTTAATTCTTTTTTGCTTTCGCGATGCACTAGTGCCAGATAAATAATAAAACGTTTACCCAAATAGTCAATTTCACGCAGTGAGAGAGTAATATTTTTTTCAGCCAATTGATTTTTAATCGTGTAGCTATTAAAACAGTGCTTAAATAAGGCTTCACCAACAAACACCATGATATCAAAACTAAACGTTGATTTGGGGGCAACCAGTCGTTGCAACTCATTACTTTTAACTTTTTTTTGACAGTCAGCACAAATCATTTCGGTTACATGCGCATGAAAGTGGCCAATAGCCAGTGATACCATATCCCTGTCATAGGTTTTTGAAACCCTGAGAGAACCACCACAAGTACACGTTGTCACTTCAGGCGCAAAATATAATCTGGGACGTAGAGGAAATAAAGCATTGGCTGAAATATGTTGTGTCAGTTTTTGAGTATGGCGCAGCAGAGATGAAATGGCTAAGAAGCCGGTGTTTTTTTTAAACCGAGGCGCTGACATAAATCGAAACATTGTTTGGCGCTGATGTTGATACCATTTTTTAATAGCCGTGAGGCAATCTTCTGACAATCAATTTCCAGTTGATTGCTTCGTATAATTTCAGACAATACCTCAATAACCAGGCTATCCGGCAGTACATCATCTAAACAGCCTGTATGATTTTGTTGGCGATTAACCATCTGTTGTTCGGTTTTATCCGATTGAGGGTTAAGATATAAGAACCTTTTATCAAAGGATTGCCGGGCAATTTTATTCATACGCACCAATTCAAGTAAAGGATTATGAACACGAACCTGTAATTGTTCTTCTAACTCACTGTGCTTTTTCCCTGCCACAGACTGGTTAACCAGATGACGAATCGTTTCTTTAAGGTTGCCAAATTGAGAAAAGCCGATGCCATCACAAAACCAGAGACCATTGGGATCAAAATGAATGATTGATTTTAATGTGTAATAACGTCCGGCATGAGTAAAGCTGGAAAGATAACTTAACTCCTGTAAGCGACGAAAAACGGTCATTCTTGATGTCGTTTCCAGCAAGGAAAATAAATCATCCATACTGGCGATTTTATTTTTTTTAAAGAAAGTTTGTAATTTTTTTAGGGCCGATACTTTAGATGTCATATTCTGATACAATTAGGATTATAATATCCTAATTGTATCATATAAAAATAAAATATTACTCTGAATTGTTCAATAATTAAACAAAATTGACGAATTTAAGCAGAATTCAGAGAAGAAAGTGGGATTTGAAGTAATTTAGAAGATACAGTTAGGACAGATTGTTTTGTAAAAATTCTTTATATTTATGAGGTTACCTAGATCTAACCGGTATTTGCGCTAATAGCATCAGATGCATCGGGTTGCGCTATCCGCATAGCTGATCTCAAACGATTAAAGACGGTATTGTTCTCCTGTATTCTCACCACAGTATTTGCAAGTGCTTTATCATTAAGCACTTTGCTGATCGGCATTAGCTGCACTTTCTCAGAAGAAGTTGCCATCGATTTCTTTATTTTCATCAAGACTGGATAAGCTTGAGATAAACGAGTATAAAAATCAACATGAGGCTTATCAAACGGAAAACCAAATCCATGAGAGGCATATTTGGCTTCCAGCACCCAACTTAAAATCAGGTAAGTTTTCGCTTCATCATTTAGTGCAGATCGGTTTAACAACGGATCTGCTAAATCACTTTTCAGATAGTTATCAAGTTCTGTTTGCAAGGCAACATCTTCATCAATTATTTTCTTGAATGCCTTAATCATTTTTCTTAAATGAGTACGGATACGATGTGTTTTTAGGTGCTGTCGTATCGTACTGTAGTCACGTTCTAGCAAGTCTTTACCAATATCTTTAAGAAAATGAAAATGACAAATATAATCAGGGCAATCTGGGAATACAGTTCTTACCGCTTTCAAAATAGCTTTGCCCATATCATGCACTAAAGCAACAGGCGTACCGTAATCATTCTTGAACCGTTCAAGAAATTCTGTGATTTGTAGTGCATTTTCTGATGGCAGTTTCACATTGCCAAGAACAATTTTTGAAAGTTCATCAATAGAACTCATCAGATGAGGACTCCCTCCTTCACAGGTACCATCAAGGTGCAATATATACCCGCCCTGATTGTTCAGAAATTGTTTTAATTCTTTTTTGCTTTCGCGATGCACTAGTGCCAGATAAATAATAAAACGTTTACCCAAATAGTCAATTTCACGCAGTGAGAGAGTAATATTTTTTTCAGCCAATTGATTTTTAATCGTGTAGCTATTAAAACAGTGCTTAAATAAGGCTTCACCAACAAACACCATGATATCAAAACTAAACGTTGATTTGGGGGCAACCAGTCGTTGCAACTCATTACTTTTAACTTTTTTTTGACAGTCAGCACAAATCATTTCGGTTACATGCGCATGAAAGTGGCCAATAGCCAGTGATACCATATCCCTGTCATAGGTTTTTGAAACCCTGAGAGAACCACCACAAGTACACGTTGTCACTTCAGGCGCAAAATATAATCTGGGACGTAGAGGAAATAAAGCATTGGCTGAAATATGTTGTGTCAGTTTTTGAGTATGGCGCAGCAGAGATGAAATGGCTAAGAAGCCGGTGTTTTTTTTAAACCGAGGCGCTGACATAAATCGAAACATTGTTTGGCGCTGATGTTGATACCATTTTTTAATAGCCGTGAGGCAATCTTCTGACAATCAATTTCCAGTTGATTGCTTCGTATAATTTCAGACAATACCTCAATAACCAGGCTATCCGGCAGTACATCATCTAAACAGCCTGTATGATTTTGTTGGCGATTAACCATCTGTTGTTCGGTTTTATCCGATTGAGGGTTAAGATATAAGAACCTTTTATCAAAGGATTGCCGGGCAATTTTATTCATACGCACCAATTCAAGTAAAGGATTATGAACACGAACCTGTAATTGTTCTTCTAACTCACTGTGCTTTTTCCCTGCCACAGACTGGTTAACCAGATGACGAATCGTTTCTTTAAGGTTGCCAAATTGAGAAAAGCCGATGCCATCACAAAACCAGAGACCATTGGGATCAAAATGAATGATTGATTTTAATGTGTAATAACGTCCGGCATGAGTAAAGCTGGAAAGATAACTTAACTCCTGTAAGCGACGAAAAACGGTCATTCTTGATGTCGTTTCCAGCAAGGAAAATAAATCATCCATACTGGCGATTTTATTTTTTTTAAAGAAAGTTTGTAATTTTTTTAGGGCCGATACTTTAGATGTCATATTCTGATACAATTAGGATTATAATATCCTAATTGTATCATATAAAAATAAAATATTACTCTGAATTGTTCAATAATTAAACAAAATTGACGAATTTAAGCAGAATTCAGAGAAGAAAGTGGGATTTGAAGTAATTTAGAAGATACAGTTAGGACAGATTGTTTTGTAAAAATTCTTTATATTTATGAGGTTACCTAGATCTAACCGCTATTTGCGCTAATAGGAATTTTGCATTGGAAGTTGATTGACAGGTTAAATAATAGTTCATAGTAGACTCATTACAAGTTCCAGTTTGTTCATGAGCAAGTCCTAAAACATGCCCAAATTCATGAGTTAAAACACTTTGAATATCATGCTCACCCGATAATGGACTTAGAGACCATGGGTAATGTAAATTTAAGGTAATTGAATTTGTGTTACCGTAATCTACAAATGCTAAAGCATTTACGTTGTTACTATTTATTGCTGCACAATTATTTAAATTATTAAAATCTTCAGCACCTATTTGCATCGATTGTCCTGTAGGACAGTTCGATGGATTTGTTATTCCATTCCAAGCTCCAATTCGATCTATAGCATCAGTATTATCCCATGCATCACGGGCAGCTAAGATGGCTGTACCAATACTAGGATCAATAACGATTTCATCATACACGGATTGACTTAAGGCAAATTGAGAGTTAGCAGGGAGTAGTTGAGCTCCATTTAGTAAACATGCTTGTGCCAATATGGTAGAAAATATAAAATAAGCACTTAATAAAAATTTAATCATTACTTATTTACTCCTTTATTTTTGGATACGGGGAAGATAGCAATAGGATAATAAGCATCTCTATCTGTAAAGCGTTTTAAGTGTATTCGTACTGGATTATTTGCTTTTAAGGGCATAATCATAGTACGAGCACGAGCAACAATAAGTCCTGGTGCAGTTTTTCCTTTTTCCAATTGATTAATATGTCCTGCTATTTCTCGGTCAAAGGATTTAATCTTGTTTATAGACATATCAGTCTACAGTTT
>CAYMMQ010000144.1:0-5730 GCA_964391585.1 uncultured Ectothiorhodospiraceae bacterium | reverse complement strand
AGACTACTATAGTAGTATTTTATTTGCTTTCGAGGTAAAACATGTCTGTATCAATTATTAAAGAAGCCACTAGTGTAAAGCTTGATAAACAAGCAAAAGATGAAGCTAAAATAATATTTAAAAAGCTTGGACTCACAATGGGAGAAGCGTTTAATTTATTTCTTCACCAAGTACAGCTTAGACAAGGTTTACCTTTTGACGTCAGAATCCCCAGTGAAGAAACAAAAAGGGCGCTTGATGAGGGTAGAAGGGGGATAAATATGCAAGAATTTTCTTTAGATGAACTGAAGAAATGAAGCTGTTAAGACATAAACAGTTTTTGAAAGATTGGCGTAAAATTAATCTAAGTGATGAGCATTTTGAAAAGTTTATTTTTTATGTAAGCAAATTAACTCAGAAACTTCCGTTGCCCGCAGAGGCAAGAGATCATGAGTTAAAAGGTGAATATGATGATTATAGGGAGTTTCATTTAGGCGGCGATATGTTGGTCATTTATAAAATAAAAGAGCAACATATTGAGTTCTTTAGAATGGGAAGTCATAGCCAATTATTTAAGTAGCTGAAAACCGTTGGTAAGAAGAAAACATTTCAACTTTTCTATGGTCTATATTCATTAACCAATAACATTAAAAGACAACAAATCTAAGTACAGTGATGTAGCTGCAATTCACTAAAAGTCTACAATTTTGTTAGCAAGAGATAGCGAGATTAAATGCACAGCTTGCAGTAACAGGAACTGCAAGGATTGCTTACCAGAAAGCAATTGCCGAGTTGTTGCCAAAGGATAAGCTGTAATAGCTCATTACTTTTTTGTACCTAATATTTATACGTTGTTATCAGTTCTTTCTTCTATTAGGCGGTAAAAATGTGAGCAACAAATGCGTGTGTTATTATGCTTGATGAAAAAATGAGAAATGACAAAACTAGGTAAAATATTAACAACCAGAATCGTTCTGGAAAATCTTTTTTCAGGTTCGATTAATTAAACATTGGATATTTGGATAAAGTTAAACATTTCCATTTTGCAATAAGATCAGAGATATGATGAATTATTCAATTCTCCATCATGGAGCAACGCAAGGTGTCACAGGCTCTTGTCATGAACTCGTAGTTAATAATGAGTTTGGTGTTTTAGTTGATTGTGGGCTTTTTCAGGGAGCTGAAGTATCAAGCGATCAAAAAAGTCATTTTGAGCAATTGCAGGTTGATTTTTCCATATCCTATATTTCTGCATTGATTGCTACTCATGTGCATATTGATCATATTGGGCGACTTCCCTATTTATTAGCCGAAGGTTTTAAGGGGCCGATTATTTGCTCTGAGGCATCGGCTGCTTTATTACCAGAAGTTTTGCATGATGCGCTCAAAATTGGATTTACTCGAAATGAATATGATATAAAGCGTGTTATTGCGCTGATAAAAAAGCAGCTTATTGTGCTCAAGTATCAGCAATGGCTAAATATAAATCATGTATGTAATATTGATTCAGGCTATCAACTCAAAATACAATTGAAACCGGCTGGGCATATACTTGGCTCAGCCTATGTTGAATGTTTGCTTGAGCATAAACAACAACAAAAGCGCATTGTTTTTTCTGGGGATTTGGGCGCGCCTTATACCCCTTTGTTAGCTGCTCCCCAGTCGCCTTATCAAGCAGATGTTGTTGTTTTGGAAAGTACTTATGGCGACCGATTGCATGCTGGTCGCGAGCAACGAAAACAACAACTAGAAAAAATTATCATTTCAGCTTTACAAAATAAAGGAACTATTTTAATTCCTGCTTTTAGTATCGGGCGAACCCAAGAGTTATTGTATGAGTTAGCTTTGTTGATTTCTAAGAATAAATCAAAAAAAATTGTTAAACAATTGGCTTGGAATGATTTAGAAATTATTGTTGATTCGCCATTAGCGGCAAAGTTTACTCAAAAATATAGGCAGTTAAGTCGGCTTTGGGATAAAGAAGCGAAGAATTATCAGCAAAGAGGAGTTAATCCATTATCTTTTGAGCAGTTAATTACCATTGACTCACATGCTCAACATCTACAAACGGTAGAATATTTGAGTAAAACCTTAAGACCTGCGATAGTAATAGCTGCAAGTGGTATGTGTAATGGTGGCAGAATTGTTAATTATTTAAAGTCGATGATTGAAGATGAACGGCACGATATTGTGTTTGTGGGCTATCAAGCACAAGGAACAATTGGTCGTAATATTTTAGAATATGCTGATAAAAAAAGCGCTTATGTCACTATGGATGCAAAAAATTATGATATTAAGGCTAAGGTGCATGTGATTAGCGGCTACTCTGCTCATGCGGATCAAAAAGACTTGCTCAATTTTGTAAAAAGAATGAGAAAAATGCCTGAGGAAATACGTTTAGTACATGGCAGCGAACAAGCAAAATTAAGTTTGAAACAAAAAATAAATGAATTATTTAGGCTAAAAAAACATCAGGGGAAGGTCGTAATTCCATAACCCTAACGAAAATAACGCTTAAATATTAGAAATAATACATATAAGGTTGTTGCCACTCCGGCAAGAAAAGCTAAAATAATCAGCAAGAAACACTCTCTTTTAATGGGTTATGATGGTATTGCTTTGATATTACCATATTTTAATAGCGAGTAAAAATTTACACTTAACTTTTAATACCAACACCTTTAGCAAGCAACCACAAACTGGTAACAAGTAAAATAACAATAGCAGTGATAATAACCCCAAATCCCATTAGGATGTTTGCATCACTTACCCCTAATATGCCATAACGAAATATATTCACCATATACAAGACGGGATTAAACATTGATACATCTTGCCAAAAATCGGGTAGTGATTTAATGGAATAAAATACACCGCCAAGATAGGTTAAAGGCGTTAATACAAAGGTGGGGATGATGGAAATATCATCAAAACTTTTAGCAAAAATGGCATTAATAAATCCCGCTAAAGAGAATAAGGTTGCGGTGAGCAATACCACAATAAACGTAATTAGCGGATTTTGTAGCGGAATATCGGTAAAAAATAAAGCAACAACAGTAACAAAACCACCAACACATAAACCTCGGGCAATGCCGCCACTGACATAACCTGCTAGGATGGTGAAATTAGACACTGGGGAGATGAGTAATTCTTCAATATGACGATGAAATTTGGTGCTGTAAAAAGAAGAAACCACATTGGAGTACGAGTTACTGATAATCGACATCAGGATTAAACCAGGTACGATATATTCCATATAGCTGAAATCACCTATATTGCCAATTTGTGAGCCGATTAATTGACCAAAAATAATAAAGTATAAACTCATCATCACCGCAGGTGGCACAATGGTTTGTAACCAAATTCTGCCAAAGCGTAACACCTCTTTAATAACGATGGTTTTATAGGCAGTCAAATTGATTTTGAGTAAAGTGATGGAGTTGCTAGTCATACGTTGGCACTATTTTGTTGAGTCTGTTTTGGGGTTTTTAGTGACTAAATCAAAAAATAACTGTTCTAAGCGGTTACTTTGATGTCGGATATCCATAACTTCGATTTGCTGATTGGATAATTGTTGAAAAATATCATTTAAGGAAAAATGCTTTTTAAGCTGTATTTCCAGGGTAAATGGATCGCTTAATATACATTTCAGCTCGCCTAGCTCAGGAGCTTTGTGTAATTCATCTTTCAGCTCTAGGGTCAGACATTGTGATTCTATTTCTTTGAGCAGCTCTTTAGTACTGCAATTTTTAATAATAGAACCTTCATCGATAATAGCGATACGTTTGCATAATTGCTCGGCTTCTTCCAGATAGTGGGTGGTTAAAATAATCGTTGTACCTTGCTGATTCAGCTCACGCAAAAATGCCCACATGGTGCGGCGAATTTCAATATCAACCCCAGCAGTTGGTTCATCTAAAATTAATAAACGTGGCTGGTGCATTAACGCTCTGGCGATCATTAAGCGCCGCTTCATACCACCGGAAAGCTCTCTGGCAATGCCAAAACGCTTATCCCATAATTGTAGTTGTTTTAATAACTGCTCAGCTCGCTGATAGGCAATTTTACGGGAAATACCATAATAACCCGCTTGATTCACCAGGATTTCAACGATGGGTTCAAATACATTAAAGTTAAACTCTTGTGGTACAACCCCAAGGCATTGTTTGACTTGTGATGATTGCTTATCCAGATCATAACCAAAAACGGACAATGATCCGGATGTTTTATTAATCAAAGAACAAATAATGCCAATCGCTGTGGATTTACCTGCACCGTTGGGACCTAATAGCGCAAAAAAATCCCCTTCGGCAAGTTCTAGATCAATGCCTTTGAGTGCTTCAAAACCATTATTATAAGTTTTTTTTAGTTGCTGGATTTTTAATGCATGCATTTGATATGGCTTAGCTCATCGTTTGAAAGACACGATCTGCTGCATCAATCGTTGCGCTGATTTCTTTGTCGGTATGTGCCGCTGACACAAAACCAGCTTCAAAAGCAGAAGGAGCAAGGTAAACACCTTGCTCTAACATGCCATGAAAAAATACTTTAAAACGCTCTTGATCACAATTCATCACTTGCTGGTATGAGGTGATTTTTTCTTCGTCACTAAAGAATAAACCAAACATACCACCTACTTGATTATAAGTCATATTAAAACCGTGTTTTATAGCGGCTGCACAAATTCCTGTTACCAAGTTTTGTGCTTTTTGAGCAAGCTGTTGGTATAGGTTTTCTTGAGTGGCTAGTTGTAATGTTTTTAGGCCGGCAGCCATAGAAAGTGGGTTACCGGATAAGGTTCCTGCTTGATAAACAGGGCCTGTCGGTGCAATATGCTGCATAATTTCTTTGTTGCCACCAAATGCTCCTACAGGAAGTCCGCCACCAATCACTTTACCTAAAGTCGTTAAATCGGGTTTAATGCCATAATGAGCTTGAGCGCCACCCAGTGAAACGCGAAAACCCGTCATTACTTCATCAAAAATTAATACACTGCCATATTGATCGCAGACATCACGCAGACCCGATAAAAAACCTTCAACAGGAGGAATACAATTCATATTGCCTGCAACCGGCTCAACAATAATACAAGCAACTTCATGACCAATTTGGGAAAAAACTTCTTTCACTTGCTCAATATCATTATAGTTTAGGGTAATGGTTAATTCGGATAAGGCTTTAGGTACACCAGGCGAGGAAGGCACGCCAAAGGTGAGAGCGCCAGAGCCAGCTTTTACTAATAAGGAGTCGGAATGACCATGATAACAACCTTCAAATTTTACGATTTTATCGCGGTTGCTATAACCACGAGCCAAGCGAATCGCACTCATAGTGGCTTCTGTTCCTGAGCTAACCATTCGAACCATTTCAATCGAAGGGACAAGCTGACACACCAGTTCAGCCATCTCTGTTTCAATAGCGGTTGGAGCACCAAAGCCCAAGCCGTTAGCTGTTGCATTTTGTACTGCTGACACCACATCAGGGTGGGCGTGTCCCATAATCATCGGTCCCCAAGAAGCAACATAATCGATATAGCGCTTATCATCCGCATCAATTAAATAAGCTCCTTCGCCTTTGCTAAAATAAATTGGATCGCCACCCACTCCTTTAAATGCACGAACAGGTGAATTGACACCGCCTGGAATAACTTTTTGGGCAGATTGAAACAGATCATGTGAGTGGGTCATTGAGAAGTATCCTTTATGCTAAAATAAAAGGCCTATTATATACCAGTAATCCTTTGATTTGCAG
>CAYMMQ010000143.1:0-5792 GCA_964391585.1 uncultured Ectothiorhodospiraceae bacterium | reverse complement strand
GCTTATTTATTTGGGTTTATAGCCCTATATTAACTCAAGCTAGAATTGATGGTATGCCGGGTTAGCAATGGCAGAACTTTTAAAAAACAAATATGATAAAGCATATATTAGCAATCTTTCTGCTAAGCTTAGAGCTACTTATCCATCATTTGATGAACAAAAGTTTTATGAGTTTATTTTTGATAATCATTTTGAAAACGCCTGGGAGGATAAAGAGCTTAAACAACGAATAAGCCATATTAGTCTAGCTCTAAAGCAGTTTTTACCTGCGAAATATACTCTTTCCCTGAATATTTTAAAAAAAATCTCACCTGAGTTTACTGGTTTTGAAGCATTGTTTTTCCCCGATTTTGTAGCTAAATACGGACTTGAGGACTTTCAACAATCCATGCAAGCACTAGAGATATTTACCCAATATTCCAGCGCTGAATTTGCTGTTCGCCCGTTTATAGACGTATATGGTAATATAATGATGCAACAGATGAAGCAATGGGCATTATCCGATAATTTACATTTGCGTCGCTTAGCTTCAGAAGGCTGCCGCCCACGACTACCCTGGGCAAGTTCTTTAAGCGTATTTAAAAAAGACCCGCAAGCCATTTTCCCTATTCTAGAGTTATTACAACATGATCCCAGTGATTATGTTAGACGCAGTGTTGCCAATAACCTCAATGATATTGGTAAAGATCACCCAGAAAAACTTATCAAATACGCCAAAAAATGGCATGGGACAAGTACTTATAGCAGCTGGATTATCAAACATGCCTGTCGCAACTTACTCAAGCAGGGTCAAGCTGAAATTATGGCTTTGTTTGAATATCCAGCTCCTGACCATATTTTAATTCAAGATTTTTGCTGTGATAAACAGGTAGAAACTAATCAACAGCTTAATTTTTCATTTACCTTGTTGACTCCAAATACTCATCTCGGTAAGTTACGTATCGAGTTTGCCATTGATTTTATGAAAAAAAATGGCAAAAACTCACGAAAAATCTTTAAAATTTCTGAAGCAGATTACAAAATAAAACAAAAAGTCATTCATAAAAGTTTTAGCTTTCAACAAAGAACTACCCGTAAATATTATCCAGGTGAACATGGTTTAACTATTCTTATTAATGCACAAGCTAAATATTCGGTAAAATTTTTACTTAAATAACAGCACTTTATTGCTTTTACTCCAATTATAGCTTCAAACTAGTTTACGGTTTCAAGTGTAGTGCTATATAAAAATATCTTTTGCTTATTACCTGAAGGGTAAGTAATTTGCATAGTGGTTAGTTTACCATCAGCACTTGTCAGAACCTCTTGGAATTCATATTTTCCACTAGTTACAGCCGTTTGAGGTTTAGATATAAAGTAACTTAAGTAAGCATAGTAGAAGTTAGTTCCATCAATGGCATATAACATCCCCTTAGGTGTAATACCTACTTCACCGCTAGGAAAAAAGCTTTTTAGTTCAGTCATCAGTAAGTCAGGTGATTCTGAATAAGGATATACAGTTACTAACTGATTATCGGCTCCCGTAATCTGAACTAGGCTTCTCTTATACACCGTGTCATCAACAGCAACATTTAAGTTAGCAAGTGCATCTGGAGATATAATACTCGCAATATTATCGTAGTCCGACTCTTCAATACGTAACCTATAATGCCTTGTTGTATAGGGCTCTAAGGGTGTTCCATCATCAACTGCTGTGCTTTCCCATAAATAAAATGGATCACTGGAGGAGCGTAGTTCTTTGCTATAAGTTCCCGTAGTAACACCATTACTTTCTGTGATTGAACTACTTGTTGAAGTGCTAGAAGATGTTGTTGGTGTATAAGTCGGCAAACCAACACAAGTACATTGAGGGGAACTCTGTACAGAAGGAGAAGAACATATACCAGTGGTACTAGGCACGCATGAAGAGCTAGATGTCGTTGTAGATGTTGAACTAGTAGATGTTGTTGGTGTTGTTGTGGTGCTAGTTGTTGTAGAGCAATTACCTAAAAATGGACTACAGCTTTGAACATTTGAGTTTCCACCTTCATTAGTGACCACTACACTAGAAGATGATGATGTAGTTGTTGGTGCAGAAACATAGCTTATTGATCCGCCATTTGTATTGGCTTGTATAGGCAGACCTGAGCCAGTGCTTGTTACCCAGTCATTATACACTGTAACTTTTGATTCATTTACTGTAAATGAGATACCTAATGTGCCAATAGTCAGAGTGTCAGAGCCTCTATTTTCAATTATTGCATAAGCAGTCATCTGTGACGTTGTCGTTGTGTTTGATGTTGTTCTATTTGGAACATCTGAGCTAGCTGCCGTAATATCCACATATACAAAACTATACCCTGTACTTGTTGCTAAATCATAACCTTCTGTTGTAGCTGAGTCGGTTAATGATTTTCCATAATAAAAATCCCCTTGCCATTTTGATACAGACATTGGTAAGTTAAAGTTATCAACACCTGGTGGAATAATCACTTTTATTTTTAGTGACTCTCCAGGGCCAATATAATAAATTCGATTATCACTATCACTAACGATACTGATTTTTGTTAACTCTCCTGCAGTAACTCCATCTGAGTCATCAATAGGGACATATAGGTTTGCAGGAGTATACGTTTCAACAAATGTAAATGTACCAGCATTAGCAATATTTACCATCATCAACAAAAAAACAATAAACATTCCTTTTTTTATATTTTTTGTATATTCTGACTTATTCATTTACCTATCCTTTTATTTGATACTAGTGTGAGTTTCTTATTCATAGTCTACTCTATATTATTCTATTCTAATATAGTTCTTAGTACCAATTTTGTTATCGGGTTGTTTAAAGCGTATTCTATTGTTATTAATTATTGTAATCTGTATGGTATTTTTATCTGTGATTAATTCTACAGTTTTATCTTTTTCATTAACACTAATATTTTTAATAGTTATTTTATCATTATTGTATAAATAATAGTTTTCAAAAAACTCAACTTCAATCTCTTCTTCTTTGATCTGAACTGGCCTAAATTGATTTAAAGATTCATACTTCCATTTCCCAATCAAGCTAAACTTAGTCTCATTAATATAAAATATAACGACTAAAACGCTTATTAAAACCGCTAGTGCTGTTCCTGTAATTAAAATAGTTTTTTTCATTCTTATCCAAAAAAAACCCTAAGTGTTTCCACTTAGGGTTTAATCATTCTAAAACTACTAGTAGTAATTTTAGAATATTATAGCTTTAACTTACTGCACTGTAGAACCCATTGCATCAAACGCATTGTTTCCACCAGTTGCTGTATCAAACTTATATGTATAAGCAGCTAGAGGAGCACCTGTGTATGCACAGTTACCACTAGTTCTTGGCTTCCAAGCATAATATGCTTGACCAGAGTCTGCAGAAGCGAAGAAAGTTGGATTAACATAGTTAACTTCGTCTTTCAAGCCAGCAATAATAGTCACTGTAGTTGGAGCACCAGAGATTGATGAACCTACAGTTACAGCTACTTCTGAGTTTTCACTATTATCAAATGAAGTGAAAGAATACTGCATTTCACCAATAGTAGTGTCTTGGAATGGAGCTGAGTAGTTAGTTGTTGCACTTGCAGTTAAACCACCAGTACCACCTACACCACAAACACCGTTTACAGTATCGCCATAGTGACGGTATTTAGTTGGAAAAGTAATAATACCATCAGTACTTAAAGTAGTGTTGTTCTCCCAAATGAATTGGCTCGCATTAGCAGATAATGCCGCTTCAAATTCTTGAACCCACTCACCACCAGTTGGAGACATACCAGCACCAATCAATGTTTCAGTTGCAGTACTAATTGATAAAGCAGGGTTTGCATTTACATAAGTAGACGCAACATAGTTAGTATCATTAGTCATAGCTGTTGGATGGTAAGTTGCACGAGTTGTTGCACTTTCAACACGAACTTCACCTAATAATTGTGAAGAACATGGCGCAGTTGCACTCCAAACTTGAGCAGCATTTAGCTCAGCAGGTGTACAAAGACCAGTAGCAGTTGTAGCTCTTAAGCTAGCTGTTTCAAATAACTTTTTATGGTCGTCTTTTGACATACCTTGCTTAACAGTAACACCAGGTACTGTATATGTGCCTGCACCAGCAGCTGCTACTGTAATTATTTCGAAGTGACCAAAATCAGTTGAGTCAGTTGATGATGTAACATTGTGAGCAAAGAAATCCACATCAAGAGCAGTTGCACTACCCCAAGCTGTATCAGTTGCGTCACGAACAGAATCATCAGCTGAATAGATATGACCTAAACCAGTTGTTGCGCTCTTAGAAACAGTACCTCTCCAAACATCACCAGGAGATAAGTAAATCATGAAATCAAGAATTTCCACTGATTTTTCGTGTGAACGAAATACAACTTTTGCCAAAACTGCTGCATCTGTACGTACGTTAGCAACTGCGATTTCAGTAGAGAAACCGTTTTGAGCAAAGAAAGTTGCTCCCATCAAAACTTGGCCAACACCATTATGAGCAACGTTCATTGCGTTAGCTGTTGTAGCTATACCACCGGCCATTGCCACTGCCATAGATGCTGCAAGTACTTTTTTATTAAACATGAATTAAATCTCCATTAATTTTATACTAGAAATATTTAAAAACTTTAACTTCTCTATTATTTAGGTTATACCTAAATAATATAACGTGGCAACAGCCTCGATCCGCTAAACTTTCAATTTATACAATCTTGCCGTGTATTATAAATACTTTTAGACAACTTGCAAGTATGAAAGTTGTTTTTTATTACAAATCACGAACCTTTTTCTATTCTCTCTGTTTTTTGTTGCAATATTACAACAAAAACAGTTGGCCTACCTATAAATTGCCAAAACATAAGCTTGTGTTAAGTATAAAACACATGCTTAACTCGTTTCAAGCTTTACTTTTATATTTTTTGTTAAACTGTTGTATTTTTGTCTATTTATATGGTGATTGGCTTAAAACATTGGGCTAATTACTTGTCTTTCTAAACAAGATTTTCTTTATTACAGATGTTTATAATTACTCACATTTCAAATCATTTTTGTTTTATTTTAACCACAAATTATTTTTTTGTGTCTATATACATGAATTTCATTCTTATTTAGTTAGGCTTTTAGGGAGTAATCATTGGCATCAAGTGTTAAATTCGTATTATAAAATGGATCCTTTATTGTGTCAGTATGATGGATGTCTTTCATATATTTAATTTCTGATTCAAATCGCTGTCTTTTTTCTTCTGTTTCATCACTACCTCGTGAAATTGATTCGTGATGATAGGCTTCACAATAAGGCGTAAAAACATTGTAATAGCCTTTTTCTCTTAATCGTAAACAAAAATCAACATCGTTAAAGGCAACAGTCAAATCTTTCTCATTCAAACCGTCAATTTTCCAATATTTACTTTTAGCTACCATTAAGCAAGCGGCAGTAACTGCACTATAGTTTTGAACCAGCTGCATTCTTCCAAAATAGCCAGGCTCTCCTCGTTGGTAAAACTTGTGTGCATGATCAGCAACGCCTCCCAGGCCAACAATTACTCCTGCATGCTGAACACGATCATCTGGATAGTATAATTGAGCCCCCACGACTCCAACATCTTCTCTTTGTGCAAATGAAAGTAATTCTTCTATCCAATCTTCAGTGATAATCTCAATATCATTATTTAATAAAAGAACATATTCACCTTTGACATAATTTTTAATGGCATAATTATTTATTTTGGAATAATTAAAAGGCACATTGTATTCGCGGAAATGGATTCTTTTATCCAAGCGAGATAGTTTTTGCA
>CAYMMQ010000142.1:0-5877 GCA_964391585.1 uncultured Ectothiorhodospiraceae bacterium | reverse complement strand
GCTCGAAACTGTTCCCCTCTCGCCTAAAAGCGCCTAATTTTGGTTAGCAAAGGGGCTAGGGGATATTTGAATTATCATTGCAAAAATGAACCCCACAGTTCTCCTAAATAGCCTACTTTTGGTCAATGATTACGGGTGTAGAGTATCATTGCTTGATAATATATTTTACAATGTTAGGCTACTTTAACAGCAATAATCAATAAATAATGAATGATTTAACTCACTTTAATACTGATGGCAATGCTCACATGGTCGATGTGGGCAATAAAGCCATTACCAAACGCCGTGCAATTGCATCCGGATGCATAAGCATGGAGCAAGATACCTTTGAAATGATTATTAATCATCAACATAAAAAAGGGGATGTATTAGCGATTGCGCGAATTGCGGGAATTATGGCGGCAAAACAAACTTCAAACCTAATTCCCTTATGTCACCCCTTATCCTTAACGCATATTTCAATTGATTTTATGCCTCAGCAACAATCTGCAACAGTCGAATGTATCTGCAAGGTGGAAACCGATGGTAAAACTGGCGTGGAAATGGAAGCCTTAACCGCTGTTCAAATCAGCCTTTTAACCATCTATGATATGTGTAAAGCGGTTGATCGTGCAATGGAAATGCATGGAATAAAATTAATCGAAAAAGCCGGTGGGAAATCAGGTTTGTGGCAAAGAACAAACTAATTAAACAAGTTTTTTATTTTGGCATCGTTGGAGTGGCTGCATCATTAACCCATTTTTGCATGGTTTATTTATTAGTTAGCTTTTTATTCATACCCGCCATCATTGCCAATATTTTTGCCTTTTTAAGCGCTTATCCGGTGAGCTATTATGGGCATAATTTTTTTACTTTTTCTGAGCATAAGCATCAAGTAAAAGACTCAATTAAAAAGTTTTTTTTAGTCGCCTTATTAGGGTTTTGTCTCAATGAAGGTGGCTACTTTATTTTACTAACATATACTAAATTACACTATTTAGAAGCACTCATTATCATTTTATTATTAGTTCCAATATCAACCTTTGTATTAGCCAAATTTTGGGCTTTTAAGGATCAAAAATGATTACTGATAGCAATCCACCATTGTCACTATATATTCACTACCCTTGGTGCGTTAGAAAATGTCCTTATTGTGATTTTAATTCTCATGAAAAACAGCAACATGAAATCACAGACAAAAATTATGTGGATGCCTTGATAATAGATTTAACCCAGCAGCTACCCCATGTCTGGGGGCGCAAAATTAGCTCTATTTTTATAGGTGGTGGAACGCCTAGCTTAATCAACCCTGAAGCTTTAGCTTATCTTTTTAGTCAATTACGGGCTTTATTAAACTTATCACCTGCCATTGAGATCACCCTTGAAGCTAACCCTGGCACAATTGATCTAGTCAAATTTGCTGAATTTAAAGCCATAGGCATTAATCGCCTTTCTATTGGCGTACAAAGTTTTAATGATAATAAATTACAACAATTAGGACGAATACACTCCGCTAAAGAAGCACACCAAGCAATTGAAAAAGCCCAAATAGTCGGATTTGCTCAGCTTAACCTTGATCTCATGTTTGCCTTACCAGAACAAACCCTGGCTCAAGCTAATACCGATCTTACAACAGCTATTTCCTATCAGCCCCAACATCTTTCTTATTATCACCTCACTATCGAGCCCAATACTTTTTTTGCAACTCAGCCACCTAAACTACCCAATCATGATCAAGCATTTTCAATCCAACAGCAAGCTTATCAACAGCTTATTGATGCCGGTTATTTGCATTATGAAGTTTCTGCTTGGAGTCAAAAAAATCATGAATGTCAGCATAACTTAAACTATTGGCAGTTTGGAGATTATCTCGCCATTGGCGCTGGAGCACATGGCAAAATATCCAGTTTAGAACAACAACAAATTTATCGCACCAGTAAAGCAAAACAGCCCAAACAGTATCTGCAACAAATGCAGCAACAACAAAACAATCAACAGCCTCCCTTCATTAGCAATACCTTATCAACTGATGATAAAATTTTTGAGTTTATGTTAAATGCCAGCCGATTAATGAATGGCGTTCCTTTAGATTTATTCAGCCAACGAACAGGGCTTAAAATTGACGTATTACTACCGTACCTAAACAAAGCCTTTCGATTGGGACTATTAAAAGAATATAGCCAAAAAATACAAGCTACTGAAAAAGGATTTGATTATCTGAATGAATTACAATTAATTTTTCTTGCTGATAACTAAAATGCTTATTAGCTAAATTTCAAGTAAAAAAAGAAGTGACTATTTTTTGTTCCACCTTTTATCAACATCAATATTGATTAAACACTATGGTTGTGCTTTACTTAAAAGCAGACAAAATACTGAATAAATGACAACTTATTACCTATCATAGTGAGCATACAATAGCCATGTTAAAGTTCTTTGCTTTCTTCTTTTTTTGCTTTGCCCTAGTCACGCCGGTACAGGCATTATCGGTCAATGATAAAAATACCGTGTTAAAAGCACCTAGCTACCTTGATAATTCTAGTGCCGAGCAAGATGCAAAAAAGTTTATTTTACCGCCTCTTGAAAAACCAACACACTCTGCAACAGCAACTTTAGCGAGCGATCCCAGCCAAGTTTTTTTATTGAACGACATAAAATTTTCTGGAAATACTGTCTTTTCAGACAAAGAGCTTAAGCAAGTAGCTGTACCCTATCTGAATAAAATGGTTTCTCTGCCCGATCTTGAAAGTCTACGCTTTTTACTAACCCAGTTTTATAGCAGTAAAGGTTATATGAATTCGGGGGTTTTATTGCCTGATCAACATATTCAAAATGGCCGTGTCTCTTATCAGGTTATTGAGGGGAACATCGCAGAAATTCATATTAGTGGCAATGATGGCTTGCACACTGACTATATTACTGAAAGGTTAAATATCAGCAAAGATCAGGTGTTTAACAAAAAATTATTACAAAAAGGTTTTCAATACTTACTTGCTGATCCTTTGATCAAACGACTTAATGGCCAGTTAAAACCCAGCGACAAAATGGGGCAAGCAATTTTACAATTGGATATCACACGAGAAAAACCTTATCACTTTATTATTTCTTTAGACAATCACCATGCAACAAGCACAGGGGAGTTTCAAGGCAGCATAGACTCGGTAATTAGGAACATAACAGGATATGGAGATAGCTTACAATTAGGGCTTAACGCCTCTGAAGGAAGCCAAGCCGTTAATGGTATGTATTTTTTTCCTATTAATGCGAATAACACTCAAGTGGTCGCTGAGTTTAATTATAATAATGCCTTGGTGGTTGAGAGTAGCTTAAAAAAAGCCGATATTAAAAGCAAGTATCATGCACTTGCTTTAGGTGTACATCACCCCCTTATTAAACAAGCCACACAAGAACTTTCACTTGATCTGATGCTTGGCTTGCGAAAAAATAAAACCTCTTTTTTAGGCGTTGGTACGCCTTTTAGCGAAGGGGATGAAGCCGATGGAAAATCAACTAGTTCGGCTATCCGATTCAGCCAAAACTATACCCAACGTCAAGAGAGCATGGTAATAGCTTTGCGTTCAACATTTAATGTTGGCATTAATGCATTTAATGCCACAACTCATGCTGACAATGTTGCCGATAGTCGTTTTTTGAGCTGGATAGGACAAGTCCAAATAGCCAAAAAAGTTGGGGAGAGTCTCGGTCAAATTATTGCTAAAACCAATATTCAGCTCAGTAATGACAAGTTACTTGCCGTAGAAAAAGTATCCGTTGGGGGGCCAAAAAGTGTGAGAGGATATCGAGCCAATTATCTTATTAAAGATAATGGAGTAGATGCATCCTTAGAATATCATTATCCTTTACTGACTCAAGCTGACAAAAATAATACCGTGGTCAACACCGTGTTTTTTATTGACGCCGGAACAGCTTGGGATCACAAAGCTGACTCACAAAGAAGTAGTGTGTCATCAGCTGGACTTGGATTTGTTTTAAAACGCAAAAATTTATCCGCAGAAATCTTTTTTGCACATCCCTTCAAGAAAGCCAACTTACAAAACGGAAATTACCTACAAGATGAGGGAATTTCCTTTCGTTTAAGTGCAGAATTTTAGAGAAAATCTTATGAATCATATTTTAACCGTTTTCACTGGCTTACTTTTTTTCTGTCACGCTAATTTAGCTTTTGCTGAAAACATTAACAGTCAACAGGAAAAAAATTCAACCACTCTCAATAAATCCATTCCCCAGCTGTCGATAAAGCAACTGCTACAACAAGCAACAACAAAGCAACAACGAGGGAATCTAGAAGAAGCAAAACTTTTAGCTGAACAGGCTTATAACCAATCCTCCTTTGAGTCCGAGAAAGCAGAAATTATTATTCTACTCGCACAAATTGCTTTTCAACAGGGAAGAAATCAAGAAGCCACTGAACTACTAAATCAACTCGATGAAAATGAACATTCTCAACATATACTTCATGCCTTGTTATTAAAAGCCAATATTGCGCAGTCAGAAAAAAATATTGATCAGGCTAACACATATTACCAGCAAGTTATTGATAGTAAAAATGATAAGCTCGCTGTTGTTGCCAGAATTAATAAAACCAAAGTGGCAAATACGACTGAAGCTAAAAAACTATTACGTCAGGCTTATACAATTTTAACTAAATTTAGCGATGATGAAACTAAGGTGAATTTATTATTAAGCCTTTGCGAACGAGCCATTAAAACAGAACCAAAACTTGCCTTTGATGCTTTATCACTATTAGAAAATATTAACTATGATTTTTCACCCCGCCTGCTTTCACAGCGCTATGGGCTAAAATCTAAACTGTATTATTCGCAAAAGCGTTATCACGAAGCCTTACTTCTAGTACAACAGGCTATTTTTCATGCTCAACAAGATGCTGATTTATTGATGGATTGGGAGTGGCAGCAAGGTAGGATTTTAAAAGAAAGTAGCAAAGACAAGTCCATTAAAAAATCCATTTCATCCTATCGCAGAGCCATCATTAACCTTGAAAAAATTCGTCAAGATATTCCTGTTCGATATGTCGATGGTAGTTCATCGTTTAAAGAACTGTTATCACCCCTCTATTTGGAGTTTGCAGAGTTATTATTAACATCAGAGTCAGCTACAGATAATCAGTTATTACTCGCTGAAGTGCAAACCACCATTGAGCAGTTAAAAGCCTTTGAATTAGTGGATTATTTTAAAAATGCCTGTGATGTACGCCAATATCCTTTGATGGATCTAACCAAGAATTCACCTAATTCTGCTATTTTATATCCCATCGCTTTTGATGATAAGTTAGAAATTTTATTATCACTCAAAGGTCAGTTAAAACGCTTTACAGTTCCCGTTACTAAAAGAAAACTCTATCGAATTGTCCGTAGAGCTGTAGGCCGTGTCCGTCCAACCAGTCGTGGTGATTTGCGTCCATTTAGTTATACCGAAATAAGAAAGCTTTACAATTGGATGATAAAACCTGTCAGAAAAACCCTAGAACAAGCTCAAGTTGATACTATTCTATTTGTGCCGAATGATGATTTAAGAACTTTACCTCTTGCTATGTTGTGGGATGGTAAAAAGTATCTTATAGAAAGCTTTGCGGTGGCAACCTTGCCCGGCCTGAGTTTATTAGATCCAACCCACTTACCTGAATCATCTTACCAAGTGAGTTTAGCAGGTGTTTCTCAACCTGGTAATGTAGTGAAACAACTACCACAACTGATGGATACTTCATTTATCGAAGAAACTGAAAACAAAAATAGACTGTTAAAACAGCGCAAATTAAAACAGCGGCAATTAGGGCAAAATCGTGCTTTAAATCTTCGAACATTACCTATAACCGCTCGGGGAATTGTCCCATTAAGCAGAGCGTCGAATGTGCTAAAG
>CAYMMQ010000141.1:0-5905 GCA_964391585.1 uncultured Ectothiorhodospiraceae bacterium | reverse complement strand
AGAACGCCGGCCTGTCAAGCCGGAGGTCGCGGGTTCGAGCCCCGTCGGTTCCGCTCCTCAATAGACCCCTTTTATCGACAGTAGAAGGGGTTTTTATTTGTTCTTATATTGTAATTAATGATTATAAGAAAAGTGCAATAATTATAAATTAGCCGTCACAAATCCGTCACATTATTAATTATCAAATTCTTAATCGATTTTGTTTTTTCTCATTCTAAGCTACGTTGTGTGACAGGCGGGAGAACAATAAAAACAACCATTCGACCTAGGATAATGCTTTTTTGCCTCAGTTACAGCTGGTTGACAATTATAGAAATTGCCTAAAAATAGACGATTTTGTGATAATGGCATATAGCTACATCCTTCTTTATGCACTTCATGATCACCGTTTGATTGCACGTTTCTATTAACATAGTAACTGGCCATAATGACCTCCTTATTTAAAATATAAAGACAAGGTATCTAAACACAGTATTTACTCATCCCATTTGCTCAATATCCAAAATGTGCCAAAAATTGCACTCACAAGCTTTAAACCAGAAGTGAATTCATGACGACGTATTGCTTTACCCTGACCAGTAATAAGATATTCAATATCATTAACTGTTTTGTTTCTAAAATCTAAAGCTTGGAATCTTTTAACTATTGACGGTAATTCTTCTGGAGAAACATCAATTAATATTGGAATAATATCTTTCTCATCATAAAACGCACCGCCAATTTCATATTTTGGATATTCGGCAATTACCGATTGTTTGCTTGCTATAAAAATAAAAGTGTCGCTCTCTTCAAGATTATTCCAAATCGTATCTTCCCAATCATCACCAGGCTCAATATTCTCGCCTGAAAGGAATACCTTTGACTTACTTTCGACTAGTTTTCGTTTAATGAGCTTCGCGATATCGTCATCCTCATGGGAATAACTGATAAAAACACTCGGCATTAATTATCTCTCCATCTCCAACAATTCTTGAGCTATTAACTCCGCCTGTTTAAGTACTGTTTCTGTAGCCAATTTTTGCATATCCGGAGGATAACCAAATTGACGTAATGTTCGTTTCACTATAACTTTTAACTTCGCTTTCACATTCTCTTTAATTGTCCAATCAATTGAGGCATTTTGACGAACTTTGTAAAACAATGTTGTGGCTAATTCACGCAAAGTGTCTTGTTCCATTACCTCACGTGCACTCTTGTTGTTAGCTATAGCTGTATAAAATGCATATTCATAAGTGGACAAACCCATTTCTTCTGGTTCTTTATCCATTTTTTTGATCTCTTTGCTTAATTGAATGAGTTCTTCGATTACTTCAACAGCAGTGAGGATTTTGTTATGATATTTATTGATGGAATTCTCTAACATTTCCATCAATGTCTTTCCTTGTACTAAATTTGTTTTTAACCGCGATTTGATCTCATCATTGAGTAGTTTCTTGAGAACTTCCAGAGCAATGTTCTTATGCTCCATATTCTTAACCTCAAGAAGGAATTCTTCAGATAAAATAGATATGTCAGGTTTTTTAATACCCGCTGCATCAAATACATCAATCACTTTTTCAGATACTAATGCCTGATCAATTACTTGCCGAATGGTAGTTTCTAAATCATCATCTGTTATACCGGTGCCGGTATTATCAAATTTCATAAAACGTGATTTTACTGCCTGGAAAAAGGAAACTTCCTCTTTGATATCCATGGCTTGATCATGTGGAATTGCGATAGCAAATGCTTTTGATAATGCAGTTACTTCATCTACGAATCGTTTTTTACCATCATCCAAACTCAAAATATGCTCTTCTGCTGTAAGTATAATCTTGAGCTTTGTTGCAGTATCAGCGGTGAAATATTCTTCGTAAAGCAATCCTCTGTCTTTGCCAATGTAGGGGACAGTTTCGTCACGTATCATGGATTGCAACTCTTGAGAATAATCTTTTGAAGGCTTTTCAAGAAACATTTGGGAGACGATTTCCATCTTCTCAAGCATGAATTGCACAGCCTTTTCCTGGGTAATTGCAGGATCACCTTTACCGCCACTATCCGAATAGAATGACAATGCTTTTTTTAGATCGGATGCAATACCAAGGTAGTCAACCACCAAACCCCCGGGTTTATCTTTGTATACGCGATTCACCCTTGCGATTGCTTGCATTAGGTTATGACCTTGCATTGGTTTGTCTATATAAAGTGTATGTAACGAAGGAACATCAAAACCCGTCAGCCACATATCCCGAACAATAACAAGGTTTAATTCGTCTTCAGGATCCTTCATTCGATCTGCCAATATCCGTCTTTGATCCTTAGATGTATGATGATTCTCCATCTTTGGACCATCTGAAGATGCTGCTGTCATTACAACTTTTATTTTGCCCTTTTTTAGATCTTTATTATGCCACTGAGGTTTTAGTTTAATGATCTCATGGTATAGATCAACAGCAATACGTCGGGACATAGCAACAACCATTCCCTTTCCTTCAAATACTTCTTGGCGCAATACAAAATGATTTACAATATCCTGTGCAACTAGTTTAATTCTATCTTTGCTTCCCACTAATGCTTCAAGTTGTGTCCATTTTGCTTTCGCTTTTTGGGTCTCAGATAAATCATTTTTCTTTAACGATTCATCTAATTCGTTTACCAGTTTTTTCCCTTCTTTACCCAGAATGATTTTTGCCAGCCGGCTTTCATAATAAATCTTAACTGTAGACCCATCATTTACAGCCTGTGAAACATCATATACATCAATATAGTTACCAAATACGGCAGGTGTATTTACATCTGTACTTTCAATGGGTGTTCCCGTAAAACCAAGATAGGTTGCTTTCGGTAATGCATCTCTAAGGTATTTTGCAAAACCATAGACTGTCTTTTTACCTATCACATTACCTGTATCATCGATATCATCAATGGTTTTTGCTTTAAAACCGTATTGAGTGCGATGAGCTTCATCGGCGATTACTACAATATTTTTTCTTTTTGACAGCAATTCATAAACATTGCCATTATCCGGTTGGAATTTTTGTATTGTTGTAAAGATAACACCCCCGGAAGACACTTTTAACAGCTCTTTTAAATGGTCACGATTCTCTGCCTGAACCGGATCTTGTCGTAACAGTTGCTTGGATGCAGCAAAGGTATCAAACAATTGATTATCAAGGTCGTTTCTATCGGTAATGACCAAGATGGTGGGGTTCTCTAATCTTAGGACGATTTTACCGGTGAAAAATACCATGGTTAGAGATTTACCACTTCCCTGGGTATGCCACACAACACCACCCTTGCCATCACCGGAACTTGAAGCGGCATCCATGGTGGTGTGAATTGCTTTTTTTACAGCATAATATTGGTGATAAGCTGCCAGTTTTTTGACCGTCTCTATGGTTACAATATTGGTTTTAAGATCTTCTTTTTTCGATTTTTCAAATACGACATAGTTTCGAATAAGATCTAAGAGAACTTGTTTAGTCAACATTCCCTTTATGAGCACTTCCAGTTCGCTTATCAGGTGGGACGCTTCATGCTCACCATCGGTGGTTTTCCAACTCATAAACCGACTAAAACCGGCAGAAAGAGAACCGGCTTTTGCTTCTAAGCCATCCGATATGATCAATACTTCATTATAATTGAATAATGCTGGGATTTTTGCCTTATAGGTCTGTAATTGATTAAATGCAGATTTAAGAGTGGCATGTTCATCTGCCGGATTTTTTAATTCTAACACCACAAAAGGAATACCATTTACAAATAAGATAATATCGGGTCTCTTATTAATATTGTTCTCAATAACTGTAAACTGATTAACAACTAAAAATTCGTTGTTACCCGGATATTCAAAATCTATTAACCAAACATAATCGCCACGATCATTGCCCTCATGATTATAGCTTACACTTATCCCTTCAGTTAACATTCTGTGGAAAGATTCGTTATTGGTAATCTGTTCAGGAGAGTTGAGTCGTTGTAGTTGTTTTATTGCATCGTCGCGGGATTCAAATGGAAGATTAGAATTGATACGATTTACTGCACCATAGAGACGATCCATGAGCAAAACATCATTAAAGGTCTCTCTTTCCGGTGTGTCACTATCGGGTGCTATATCGGGACCATAAACATATTGAAAACCCTGCTTTTCAAGGAGTTCTATTACAAACAGTTCAATATCTGATTCGGTAATTTTCATTTGTCTGAACTATGATTTTTTTTGATTTTAGGATTACCTTGATTTTGTTGTTTAAATGATTTGTTGGAAAGGCGTTTAAATTGTAATGATTTTGCCCCAAAATTGATTAGCAAACCTACTTCCAAATCATAGGCTTCCAAATAATTTATGGCCTGGGCTAAATGAACATCTTCCAACAGTATTATCGCTTTCAGTTCCACCGAAACAACTCGCTCTACAAGAAAATCAACCCTGCGTGTGCCAATTTGTTGGTTTTTATAAAACACAGGCATTTCATATTCCCTGGAAAAATCTATTCCATTATCTGCCATTTCAATTTCTAATGCACGCTGATAAATAACTTCCTGAAATCCGTTGCCCAGTTGCCTGTGCACTTCCATAGCACACCCAATTATTTTTGAGGTTAAATCAGAATACTTATATTTTTCATTAATCATAATAAATCAGGTTAATCATCAAAATCATAGTTCAGACGTATTTCACCACTCATTAACTTTGGCAATAATGTATCGCGCATTTTTTCTAGTGTATGGATTTGGTTTAGATTCCTTTCTATCTTGTTAATAAATGATAATACAAATTCATTAAATTTGACGATTAATATTTCTGGAGGTCTTGCAATTGTATATTGACTAAGTGATTCCCAATTAGTTCTCGGCATTCTTGTGCCCTCTGAACAATAATTTGCATATTCAATTACATCTGATTGAAAAAATGCAAAAAGACAAAAAGACAAATAATCAAGACGCTTGGGTATAATTACTAATATGTCAGTTGAACAAATACCTCTAAATGGTGCAAAACATACTTTATGGAAATATGGTCGTAATTTCCCAAATAATATATCGCTCTTTTCAAAACAAAGTTTATTGCTGGTTACATCATATGCAAAACCATATTGATTTAGAGAAATATTTCTACGGTCAATATGTTCAAGGCCAACATATTTATCATCAAAATGGAATTGTGAAGGTTTGATACTCTCTCTTCGATTATCTGCAAATTCTGCTAGGACACACTCCTCCCACTCCTCTTTCGCTTCTTCTACAAACCACTGGCGAAAAAGCGTTTCTGCCATGGTTTCAAGGGTTTTATTCTGGCGGAGGAGGAGATCGATTTTGTCATCTAAACTAGAAAGTACACCGGCGATGGCTTTTTGCTCTCCAGGCTCATTGCAAATTTCAATATCAATTGAGTTGAGAAGTGTTTGGGTAATTAGCGGATGACTTGAACCTAAAGCAAATTGGTTCAAATCTAAGTTCTTTAGTAAATAATATAGAAAAATAGGATTGTTATTATCTTTTGTTTTTGCAGCTATAGCATTATCAGAAATCCAAATTTGTCGATTTTCAAAATACACTGAACCGCAATATGCACCAACTCTACCTATTACTATAGTCTCATCTCCATAATTTGTATGGTCGGTGTAACCAAGAATACCATTACCACCATATATAGGGTAACTACCTATAGACTTTGGCCTAGTTTTACCATTGCCGAAAATCAAGACATCACCTAATTTTTTTATTGACCACCCATTCTTCAATAAACTCTTCGAATCAGTCATTGGTGTTCTCAAGTTTTGATATCATATCGACCGGATCTAATTCAAGCTTTGTAAGTGCAAATGTTTTGTTTCCCAAATCTTTTAAAGAAGCACCAATATGATAGATGGTTTTTCTATCAATAATCATAATGAATTTTTTTTTTTTTTTTTTTTTTTCATTA
>CAYMMQ010000140.1:4422-5941 GCA_964391585.1 uncultured Ectothiorhodospiraceae bacterium | reverse complement strand
GTGGATATTTGGCGGGAATAACGCCATCTTCATAAATTCGCCCTTTTGGACAACAGCCACCGCAAGGAGTTTTATTATCTAAAGACGCATCAAGTGCTGCTATATCAACGCCTGTTTGTCCACCTGATATGATTTTCATACATTTCCCTTTGTTTTTGATTCTTTTGTAAGAATGATGTCTTTATTCGGCTTAATGGTTCGACTCACCATTGACTCCACCATTCTTGCGGATGTTAAAACTGCTTCCAAGCTAACAGCCACCATTTCAAAATGGGCAACTGTCTGCTCTGCTCTGAGTGGCAACATGTAACTCAATCACTTCAATAATGTTTACCTTTATCACTTCAGGTAAATTCACGGCTTCTGCTTTTTTAGTAACCGCATACCTAAACACACTAGTTACCATTAAATATCGCTGGGCCAGCTCTGCAATAAAATAAAGTAGCACCGCATGCTCGTCCGTGGTCATACTCCTTATCACATCCGCTAAATCTTCTGCGGTATCATCGGGTAATCCCAAATCAACGAGTTGATTGATCGTTATTTTTGTCAGCTCTAACTTGTTTTTCTTATAGCTTTTCTTAAATCTTTTGATAAATTCAGCCAAATCATTATTGGTTTCGCTTTCTTCTTTTCTTGAAAAACGACGATTCATACTAAAGAGCAAGTTTGATGGGGAAGGACTTGGATCTGTACGACGTAAAAATGCAGGAACATCTAAATACCCCGTACTGGCTTCTTTTACAACCGTGCCATATCCCGCATAACCAGCGGCTAACATCTGAGTGACTTTACGAAAGACAGGAAGTTCAGTATTTTCTTTTACCTCATTTTCTTGAACCATAATAAAAGCGGTCGTCTCATCCATTAACTGATAGTTAACCGCCAGATCAGCCTTAATGGCATCATCCTCAATAAATCGAAGCTGCTCATTTACCACTTGTCGTAATATTGCTTGAGAAGGATTATTATTGTATTCAATGTCAATCGATTGCTGGTATACATTATGCCCATCAACACCTGCACGAATCATTAATGTGTTTGTACTGGGTTTATCTTTTAATTGGGCATAAAGCGTTACACTATCACCCAGGTAAAGGTAATTTAGTGGAGATTGCCAAATAACGTCTTGTCCCCAATCCAAAGTAATATCCGTTAATGCAGGAAGAAATATCCGTTGAAAATGACGATGCACTTTATCCACCATTTCTTCATTGGGGGCAACAAATTCACTAACGCCTTGGGTGTTTTTAGCAAGGCTATTAACCAATTTCTCACTCACCGCAGAGCCCACACCAACAGTGAAAACACGTTGGTTATGACGGTGAAATTTCCTGCTTAACTTTTCTATCTCACCATTATTCCACACTTCTCCATCCGTGATTAAAAAGCAGTTTTGTTTATGGGTGGTTGGATTTTTATACTTTAATACCTCTTTTAAAGCACTAAATATCTCCGTTCCACCTAAATCAGCATCCGTGTGACGTAAAGCACGACGAGCTTTAACGAGGTTATCCTT
>CAYMMQ010000140.1:0-4322 GCA_964391585.1 uncultured Ectothiorhodospiraceae bacterium | reverse complement strand
GGCAATAACGGCACACTCTGTTTCATTATCATCTTGTAGGCACTGAGCAATGGCCATACTTGTTCGCTGCTGAGATTTAAGCACAAGAATTAAATCTCTGTCTAAAAATGCTTTTTGTACCAATGTAATACGTTTCTTTTCACCTTCATCATTGATGTCTATCGTATGAGTAGGAGAAGAAATCATTGCCTGGGATAATGCTCCATTCACTGAAACTGAAAACTGCAAAGGGTATTCCACCCGATAATCAACATCTGGCTGTTGCTGTGGCTCTAATGGGCTATAGCCATATTTTGGAGCAATCACTGTAGGTAAAACATAACGCAGTTCATCTCCTTGAGTATTTAATACTTGCGAATAAACAATCGTCACTTTCACTTTTTGTTTAGGCAGGACATTGCCCAAGTTTAAAGTATATAAACCATCGTCGACTTTTTCTAACAAAACCGCACTATCGCCATTTTCAATGGCACTTTCAAACGTTTCAACCGCTTTTGATTTTTTTTGTACTCTTCCTCGAATAATACTTTGATCGATACGAACGATAATATCTAAAATAACGGCGTTAAGTGGTAATGGAAAAGTGTAAACCGCCTCGATATTTTGGGTTTCTTGATTTTGAAAATACTGATGAATAACCGTTTGTGCACCGACTCCTTGCAAATCAACGTGTACCTTAGTTTTTTTTAATACCACCTCGTTGCTCTGCTTTGCTACAGATCCATCATATGCTAACGCTTCGTTACTCATCTTTTTTTCCTCCCCCAGTTTTTGGGTGTGTTTTCTCTTGTGATTTAATTTCTTGATAGAAGTCCATAATCTTTGAAGCGAACTTTCTTAATTGCTCGGGTTTTAACCCCGCTCTATTGGGCTCAATTTGTAAGTTCAGTCCATCGGCAATAAATAAATGACTCCAAACTTCTACTTGACCTGCTTGCTGTTGTTTAACGGGGGGAATTAATTCATTGCTGTTTTTATCCTTTAAGATTTCACCAATTCGCTCCAGTGAAAGTCCCGCTTGCTGCCATTTTTTTATTTCAAGCAGTTGAAGCAGATGTTTTTCTAAATAAAAACAGCCTTTTTTCTGCCCTTCTCCACGATCAACTAAACCTTGTCCCATATAAAATCGTATGGTCCGCTTATTGAGATCCGTTAAGACGCACAATTCATCTAATGTATATTTTTTTTCACTAATCGCTTTCATAGTTAAGATATTAGCATCTTTTATGTTAAAAACAAGTGTTAATTAAAAATAATTTTATTTATTCAAAAATATGAGCGTAAATGGCTTTTTTATGAGGCAAGATTTCCCTAGAATTTATGCACATTTTTTGTGGATAACTTTGTGCATAACTCAAGAAAACCACATTCAAACTAAGGTATCATTGAGTCCAATACAGATTGACCACTTTTTATACAGTTAATTTTTATTTAAGATTTAATGCGTTATTTATCAATAACTTAGAAGATTAATTGCATTTCAGTGCTTGACATACTTTAACTAAAATAATAAAGAAGTCAGGCAAAATACATAAATCAACAACTTACATCGCCTATGTGAGTTAAAATTGAAAAAATGAAGGCAACTCTTTCCAAACTTATTTCCGATTTCACCCTTTTACGGTTAAAACCTGCTTTAAGGTATGCATTACTTCGACTAAATCACTTTGATTCGCCATTACTTCATCAATATCCTTGTATGCCCCTGGAATTTCATCAATCACATTTTCATCTTTACGACATTCCACCCCTTCAGTTTGCTGTTTTAAGTCATTAATTGAAAATTGTTCTTTTGCTTGCGTCCTGCTCATTTTTCTTCCTGCTCCATGAGAGCAAGAACAAAATGAGTCTGGATTACCTTTACCTCTAACAATAAATGACTTAGCTCCCATTGAACCTGGAATAATACCCAAGTCTTCTTTTCTTGCCCTAATAGCACCTTTTCGAGTTACCCAACAATTTTTACCGAAATGATTTTCTTTTTCGACATAATTATGATGACAATTAATCGCTTCTCTGGTGAGTTCAAAAGATGGGAGCCCAGATGTCTTTTGGATAGCTTCTATCACTAACGTCATTATTTGACGACGGTTTTCCATTGCATATTCCTGAGCCCAATTTACGGCATAAATGTAATCATTAAAGTACTCACTCCCTTCTGGGAAGTATGCTAAGTTATGATCAGGGAGATGAATAAACCACCGTCCCATATCTTTTTTGGCCAATGAAATAAAATGGCTCCCAATCTGGTTTCCAATACCTCTAGAGCCAGAATGGAGCATTATCCACACATCTTGGTTTTCATCTAGACAGATTTCAATAAAGTGATTACCGCCTCCCAATGAGCCCATTTGATTCTGCCACCGAGCTTGAATAGCAGGGTATTTTTGCAATATTGGGGTTATTCCCTTTTCAACTTTTTCTAACCCCACTTTTCGCCAGTTATACTCTTTGTGACCTCCCGTCCCAACAGGGACTGCTTTTTCAATCGCTAAACGCAGTGGCTTTAAATTATCAGGCAAGTCTTTAGCTTTTAAAGATAAACGCACAGCACTCATACCACAACCAATATCAACACCTACTGAAGCAGGTATAATTGCTTTATAGGTAGGGATTACTGACCCAACTGTTGAGCCCATACCAACATGAGCATCAGGCATAGCAGCAACATGGTGATGAATAAAATTAAGTTGGCTTAAATTACTTAATTGCTCTACTGTTTTATTATTAATATCATCGGTATATATTTTTACTGGCACTTTGCCGCTGTTAATAATTTGTTTTACAGGCATAATATTCTCACTTTACTAAAATCTCTTTTATTACAGAAAAATCATATCGCTCTATTCAACTCATACTCATCGTCAGTCAAACTCAAAATACTCTTGTTTACTATTCCAGCCGCTTAAATCAATAGAGCAAGTGTGAATCCCAATTTTACTCAGCCATTTAATCGTCGCATCAAACGTACACCATTGTTTTGTACTCCCTCGATTCGTCTTTAATGAAAACCATTGATCATTTTTGAGTTTAAACTGAACAAAAATATACCGTCCCTGTGCAATGAGTTTTACCTGCTTAACACCTCTGTTTTGATAAAGAAGTTTAAGAGATTTTCCATCCATGCTATCCTTATTGTTGACAATATATGATGCAGGTTCTTCTGACATATTTGGCCCCTTAAGCATTGTTGTTTTCTAATTAAACTGTACTCTTGGCGTGAAATTTTGACAATAAAAAACGTAGGGTATCGAACGAGAATTATTTTAGCGAGTTAATATAACCACATGAAATTACCTTCTTTTTTGCAGTTAAAGCCTAAAAAAAAATTCAATATTGGAAGTGTGGAAAATAATGATTTTGAATCTCAAAGACATATAGTTTCAGGGACAAAAAGAAATTATTCCGCACTTAAAACCAATGATGTTGCCATCAAAATATGGTTGCCAGAGGTTGTCAAAACTGCAATGAACGAGGTTTGTTTCTATGTTGACACAACCCATTCGGACTTAGTTAGACAGACACTGTTTATGTATTTATACGGACGTTATGATCTCATTGCCACTATTGAACGAGGAGAGCATGATTTTGCCTTGAACCAACTCCCACGTTTTTCACGATCTGCGGCACCAGAAAATTCATCAAGGGTAACTCAAAACCGAACACCTGAGTTAGGAAAGAATATGTTTGATGTGAAAGTCTGGATTTCTAAAAAAATGAAAAATGATTTAACCATTCTTGCTGAAAACTCTGGGTTGTCTTTATCCGTTTTTACCCGTGAAATTTTAATTTCAAATCTGTTCGGACATTCATACTTACCCGAAAGAAATAAACTCATATCGATGCAAGTTGAATTTGAAAATGAAGAACCCGAAATTAAAGAGCAGTCCTGACATTATCTGGACATATTTTGAACTATAGAAATACTTAATATAAAGACTAATCAAAAAAGACCTTTGTATTTGTCATTTGAAACCAATGAATGAGCGATTAATATGATAATTAAATTAGATTTTGACGAAGTTGTTCTAGAAGCCAATTTGTTTGATTGTGTTGTTGCAAACAAATTTATGAAACATTTACCCTGCACTATTGAGCTAACAAAGTGGGGAGATGAACTGTACGGGTCAATTGGTAGGGATTTAGGTGTCGATAATCCCGTTTCAGAAGTACCTGCTGGTGGCATTGCTTATACTAACCAAGGCAATTATCTGTGTATCTTTTATGGCCAAACACCTGCTTGGCCTGTTGAATATATCGGCCAGATTAAAGGTGATGACTGGGAAAAGCTATTGTCGTTAAATGATTGTGATTCATTAAAG
>CAYMMQ010000139.1:0-6085 GCA_964391585.1 uncultured Ectothiorhodospiraceae bacterium | reverse complement strand
ATTTTTAGCACTTAGTTTTTTAATTGACTAAGTGCTTTATTATACCCCAGATGCTTAGAATCTCGCTACATTTCTAAGTATCACGGGTATATACGGTATGAATAACAAGATTAAATATCGACTTTGTAAAGTGAATATTTAGATTGGCTCATTAGATTAAATTGGGAAATATTTAAAGCAACCATTAACGGTTAAGTGTATGGAACAAATATTTCTTTTTTATAAATGTATTAGGCTAAATCAACCATGCAAACTTCAAAGCTAGCATCATCTCTAACTGAAGGTTATGAGCTAAGAATTCGTACTTTACTAGATGAAGGACAGTTTTTTTTAGCCTATGACTTATCTTTGCAGGCTTTAAAAGAGAACCCTGAAAATATTTTATTGACCTTATTAGCTGCATTAGCATTAATCAATAATGGAGCTACCTCTAAAGCACTTGAGCTTATTTCTCCTATTACTGAAAAACTAGAAACACCTGATATACAAGCCAAACAATTACAACATTTATTTGCTCAATGTTTCTCTTTTGCTCAAGAAACTCAAAAAATTAATAATCAAATAAATTCCAATCATCTGCAAACACAAATAACTCAAACCATGATTGATTTTGCCCAAGCTGTGCAACGATTAAATGTGGTAGAAAAAAGAGTGGATCAACTCATCATACTCAAACTCGCTGCAGAAGTTTATTACAAGTTTTGGCAAAACACTCAGAAACTAAGCTTTTTAATTACTGCAGAAACATTTTCATTAGAGTGTTTTCGCTTAGATAAATCTATAGCGGATGGTATTCGTGCAGCCATACTTTTCTGGGTAAATGGCGAGTTTGATACTGCAAAAGAATTGGCTAAACAAGTTATAAGTTATTGTAATGATTTAATTTCTATGGGGAATGAGTCTTGTCAAGATTTATTTGCAATTGCTTTATCTGAGTTATTATTGAATCAAAATGAAAAAAGTTTTATTGCCTATCAGAATGCGATGAAAGTTGTTGATGGGAGATATACACTTATTGTCGATGAGAAAAAGCGTTTAGATATATTAAAAACTCATGGGTTAAATATTGATCCGTCAATAGAAAAGTTATTAAAAAGTCCAGAAGTGGTTATTTTTGGTGGCCAACCAATTGATCCGAAGAATAATGAATTTCCTATTTTTCCACCACATATTGAATTATCTTTGAGTGTTGAAATTAGTAAAGCACTAGATAAGATAGATGCACAAATAGCATATAGTTCGGCTGCTTGTGGTTCAGATATATTATTTATTGAAGCAATGCTGAATCGAGGAGCTGAAGTAAATATTATTTTACCGTTTTGTAAAAAGGATTTTTTATCTGCATGCATTTGTTATGCTGGCAAAAAGTGGGAAAGGCGTTTTCATAATGTACTAAAGCTGGCTACAACAGTAACATGGTCAACCAGCGATCCTTATTTGCAAGACAATGAGTTATTTCGTTATAACAATTTACTTATTTTAGGTAAGGCAATGTTGCGAGCCGAAACCTTATTAACCACGCCACAGTTATTAGTTGCGATGGATAACTTAGCTCCTAAAATACCGGGTAGTTCGGCTGACTTTATGGCGCAATGGGCGGATAATTCTCGTTTATGTACTATAGATCTTAAACAACTGCGTGAAAAAGCAAATGCTATTGAAAGCAATAATAACAATATATTAGCTGCTGCTGAAAGTAATCATCATATACAAAAATCGCAGAAGAATCCCTTATCTCAAGCGAGAAAAATAAAAGCGATGCTGTTTGCGGATATTGTCCATTATAGTAAGTTAAATGAAGAACAACTGCCTTTGGTCTTTCAATTTTTAGATGAAGTAAAACAGTATTTGCTTAAAAATTCACAACAAGCTGAATTAGTAGAAAGTTGGGGAGATGCTTTATATGTTGCGATGACAGGAGCAATGGCAATGGCTGATTATGCTTTTCATTTATGTTATGCCATGGACCATATCGATTATAAGGCCTTTGGCCTTAAAGAGCGCCCTGAGTTGCGGATCGGGCTACATGTAGGACCGGTTTATGAAAGTATTCATCCATTAACACAACGAAAAATTATTTTTGGTCAACATGTTAGTCGAGCTGCAAGGATTGAACCTATTACTATACCAGGTGAAATTTTTACCTCTGAACACTTTGTTGCTGTGTTAAAAGCTGAGGAAAATGTCGCACGGCATTTAGCTTTATCCTCAGGTGAAGTTTTTATTGAAAAGTATATTCCAGAATATGTCGGGATCATTCCTCTACCAAAAAACTTTGGTCATCAAGCCATATATCACTTACGACAACTTGACGATTAGTTAGGTGCTTGTGATTTAACTTTAGTATCTTAAGTTAAGTTAGCTTAGTAAAAAAATCAATAGAGCAAAGACTTAGTGTATAATATACTGATTGTTAAAACACTGTTCAGGTTAAAGATTTATGAAATCAAAAATACAAAACATTCTTACTCAAGCATTAACATCCATATTTGAAAAACAACAACTCAGCATTAATATCCCAGAAATTAAGGTGGAGCGCTGTAAAGATAAAAACCATGGTGATTTTGCTACTAATATTGCAATGGTATTATCCAAACAACTACAAACCAACCCTCGTGATTTAGCCACTCGCATTATTGCTCAGATCGAATCACTCAGCTTAATTCAATCGCTAGATATTGCGGGACCAGGTTTTATTAATATACGTCTAAATAATGAAAACCTGTTTGATCATATTGCTACTATTTTAGAGCAAGGCGATACTTATGGTAGTAATGAAAGTGGTGGGGGACAGCGTGTTCAAGTGGAGTTTGTTTCTGCCAACCCAACTGGGCCTTTACATGTTGGTCATGGTCGTGGTGCGGCCTATGGTGCAAGTTTAGCAAATGTATTGCGTTTTTCTGGTTATCAAGTTGATACTGAATATTATGTCAATGATGCAGGCAGACAAATGGATATTTTAGCAACATCCGTTTGGTTACGATATTTACAAACTCATGGTGTTAATATTACCTTTCCGGTTAATGCTTATAAAGGTGACTATGTTCTTGATATTGTAAATAAAGTTTCCATTGCCAAAGAATTAGCTGTTGTTAGTGTGGAAGATGTATTAGCTGGCTTACCAGCAGATGAAGATAAAGGCGGTGATAAGGAACAATATATTGATGCAATGATCGCCAAAGCTAAAGCAATTCTAGGTGAACCAATATACCAACATTTTTTTACCCTAGCAAAAAATGAAATTCTTGCTGATATCAAAGATGACTTATCTGATTTTGGTGTTACATTTACCAATTGGTATAGCGAAAGTTCTTTGATGAAAAAAGATAATATTAACAAATGTATTAATAGTTTGATAAAAGCCGATGTCACTTATATTGAAAAGGACACTTTATGGTTTAAATCTACTCGTTTTGGTGATGATAAGGATAGAGTGATTACCCGAAATAATGGGCAAACCACCTATTTTGCTTCTGATATTGCTTACCACCAAGAAAAATTCCAACGTGGTTATGATATTTTGATTAATATTTGGGGTGCCGATCATCATGGTTATATCAAACGAGTAAAAGCAGCAATAAAAGCCTTAGATTTACCGTCTGAAACCTTGCATGTTTTATTAGTACAATTTGCAAACTTGTTTCGCCATGGTGAAAAAGTTCAGATGTCGACTCGAAGTGGATCATTTGTTACTTTACGCGAATTACGTGAAGAAGTAGGGAGTGATGCCGCCCGATTTTTTTATGTGATGAGAAAATCAGAACAACATTTAGATTTTGATCTGGATATTGCAACATCAAAATCATCTGAAAACCCCGTTTATTATATTCAGTATGCACATGCTCGGATCTGTAGTGTACAAAGACAACTAACGGATAAAGGTATTGTATGGGATAAAGAAAATGCGCTTTCCCATCTTGCTAAATTAGAAGAAGAGTTAGAATTAGATGTAATTTCATATTTATCACAATTTCCTGAAGTGATCGAAAGTGCAGGGGCTAAATATGAACCGCATTTACTCGCTCATTATTTAAGAGAACTTGCTCATAAGATGCATGCTTATTATAATAAGCATCAATTTATCGTCGATGATATTGAACTTTGTTCGGCAAGAATAGCTTTAATCCTTGCTGTTAAACAGGTTTTATCAAATGGTTTACGCTTGCTAGGAATTTCTGCTCCAGAGGCAATGTAATCATGACTTTAACTTTCATTAGAAATCAGTAAATATAATGGCAACTACCCGTAGCAGCAGAAAAAAAGCAATAAAAAAACCAGCCGCAACAAAAATTCCACCTGCGCGTAAGTTTAGTGTTTTTCATGCCTTCGTATTCGTTTTAGTTATTGCCTTTGCAGGATTTCTAGTATATTTAAACGGTATTCCGGTTAAAGAAAAGCCCGTGAGCTCTAAAGAAACGCAACAAAAAACCAAAACAAAAAAAGAGCTCGTTAAAAAGGGCAAAACAGCAAAGGAGAAAGTTCAAAAAAGAGAATATGAGTTTTATACTATTTTGCCTGATATTGAAATAGAAGCTAGTCATGATTATCCTAATAATGCTGGGGTAGTAAAAACAAAAAAAGCTCAAAAAACAGCAGTTGCTTCATCTTCAACGCCAAATAAAAGTCTAGTTAGGAATAATTCTGAAAAACTCTACCAACTGCAAATCAGCGCATTTAAGGAACAAAATAAAGCAGAGTCACTAAGAGCTGAACTTGGCATGATGGGAGTTCAAAGCAATATTTCAACGGTTGCTTTAAATAATGGTGTTAAAATGTACCGTGTTCGTATTGGCCCAACAAAGGATAAAAAGAATCTAATTGAAATTAGAAAAATTCTCGAACAACAAAATTTCAAACCATTCTTACAACAATCAAAATAATCCCCTTGGAAAACGCTTCCATGAATGAACTTTTAGCGTATGATCAAAAGCACATCTGGCATCCGTATGCTAGCATGGCTCATCCAAATGACAAGTACCTTATCACACAAGCAGAAGGCGTATATCTGACGCTCGAAAGTGGAAAGAAACTTATTGATGGTATGTCATCCTGGTGGGCTGTTATTCATGGTTATAATCACCCAGTGTTAAACCAAGCCATCAAGCAACAAGTCGACTTGATGTCACATGTGATGTTTGGTGGATTAACCCATCAACCGGCAATTAAGTTAACCAAGCAACTTATTGATATTACAGATAAAGCACTGGATTATGTATTTTATTCAGACTCTGGATCTGTAGCTGTTGAGGTAGCGATTAAAATGGCTTTACAGTTTTGTATTGCTCAAGGTTATCAGCAGAAAAAAAAATTACTTACGGTTAAAAAAGCTTATCATGGTGATACCTTTGCTGCGATGTCAGCTTGCGATCCTCAAACTGGAATGCATCATCAGTTTAAAGGATTTTTACATGAAAATTTTTTTGCAGATGAACCAAGTTGTTATCAAGCAGAAAATGGTCATATCAAAGCTGATACTGATAATTTAAAACAATTATTACAACAACATCATCAACAAATTGCTGCCATCATTTTAGAGCCAATCGTTCAAGGAGCAGGGGGGATGCGTTTTTACGATCCCTGTTATCTTGTTGCAGTTAAAGAGTTAGCTGAAAAATATCATGTATTACTCATTTTTGATGAGATTGCGACTGGATTTGGGCGCACAGGTAGTCTGTTTGCCTATCAACAAGCCAATATCGTTCCGGATATCCTGTGCTTAGGAAAGGCTCTTACGGGGGGCTATATGAGTCTAGCAGTCACCATGTGTAATCAAAAAGTCGTTGAAGGTATTCATCAACAACAAAATGCAGTTTTAATGCATGGGCCAACCTTTATGGCAAATCCTCTTGCCTGTGCAGTTGCCTCAGCAAGTATCAAATTATTGCAAGAGTCACCTTGGAAGTCTAGGGTTAAAGCTATTGAAAAACAATTACTTAAAGAATTAAGTAAATGTAAGGTGTCTTCTTTGGTTAATGAAGTTCGTGTTAAAGGAGCCATCGGTGTTGTGGAGTTATATCAAGCTGTAGACCTGGATATTATAACCCCAATTTTTATCGATTTGTGTGTATGCATTAGACTCTCAACA
>CAYMMQ010000138.1:3932-6088 GCA_964391585.1 uncultured Ectothiorhodospiraceae bacterium | reverse complement strand
ATTAAAGCCGCTACTTTTCTTTCTTCTGCAACGAGAATATTAAAAGTTCGACAAGCAGCAACGCTATTCATCACATCAACGGCATAATTTAATTTAGCAAAATTAATATATAAAGATTTGCTAGGAATTTGATGGTTTTGGCCCGTGCCAATTAATAACATATCAATATTATTGAATTGTTCCAAGCCCGCTAAATCCAGTTGAGAAAAAGAGTTTAACTCGGGAAAATCTAATAGCTTATCATAAGCAATATAAAAGGTACTGTTTTTTATGATTGGCTCTGCTTTGTTTGCCTGCTTTAATACACTAATTTGTTGAGGCTCACAACGATTGATATAAAACAAACTATTAATGGTATCTGCTTTTAGCATAATTCCTCATTATTATTTAAATATTTCATCAATATCAAAACCATCTTTTTGTAGAATTTTTTTTAATTTTCTTAAGGCTTCTATCTGAATTTGACGAACTCTCTCTCGAGTAACGCCAATTTCATCACCGATTTCTACCAAGGTTGATGACTGATAACCATGTAAACCAAATCGTCTTTCTACCACCTCACGTTGATTAGGTTTTAATTGCAATAACCATTGATCAATATTTTTACTCATTTCTTCTTCTTGCATTTCATCAATGGTTTCTTGTGCTTCATCATCATACAAGCTGTCAATTAATGCCAGATCAGAATTTAAACTTAAGGCATCATCAATTGAGGAGGTTTTTTTATTAATAGTGAGGATTTTTTCTATTCTTTCAACAGGTTGATCCAATAATTGAGCTATGTCTTCGCTACTTGGAGAATGTTCAAAATCATTACTTAGTTGTTTAGAAGCCCTTGCATAAAGATTAATCTCTTTTAAAATATGAACCGGTAAACGAATCGTTCTTGCTTGACTCATTAAAGCTCGCTCAATGGTTTGTTTAATCCACCATGTTGCATAGGTTGAAAAACGAAAACCAAGTTCTGGATCATATTTTTCAACTGCTTTGATCAAACCTAGGTTTCCTTCTTCAATTAAGTCTAATAAAGCTAAACCTCTATTCAAATAACGTCTGGCAATTTTAACAACCAAGCGTAAGTTTGATTCGATCATTTTATTACGACTTGCTTTATCACCATCTCGTGCCAAACGAGAATAATAAACTTCTTCTACCGCAGTCAATAGTTCTGAGTTACCTATTTCACTCAGATAGATTTTAGTCGCATCAAGATCGTTATAATTTTTTTTTGCTACTATCTTATTATGCTTATCGTTAGGTTTTATCATTGCTTTCAATCACTATTTTAAAGCAGGCAAATATCTTAAAGGATCAACTGGTTTACCATTGTATCGAATTTCAAAGTGTAATTTAATCCGATCCGTTGCAGATTTTCCCGATAAAGCAATCACTTGTTGTTTTTTAATATTGCTGCCTTCTTTAACAAGTAATTTACTATTGTGGGCATACGCACTCAAATAGTTGTTATTGTGTTTAATAATAAGCAATAAACCATAACCGGTTAAGCCATGTCCACTATATACCACTTTACCCGCTTCAGCGGCCCTAATATTTTTGCCTTTTTGATTAATGGCAATATCGATGCCTTTTTTACCATTTTTAGGTGAAAATTTCTGAATCACTTTACCATTTATCGGCCAAGCCCACTTCAAACTTGACAGTGTCGCTAATCTTTCTTTTTTAGTGAACTTTGATGTAACCTTCTTTTTCTTGGGTTTATAGCTATTTTTTTTCTTATAAATTATTTTTTTATTGCTGATGGTTTTCTTTGTATTCTTTTTTATTGGTTTGCTGTATTTATGAGAAACAAGTGATATTTTTTGTCCTTGATATATCGTATAAGGCCGGCGGATATTATTCCATTTAGCTAACTGTTTATAATCAAGTCCATATTTCCAAGCAATAGAGTATAAGGTATCACCTTTTTTAATCACATAACTTTTTGAAGAAATCGTTCGTTTTCTATTTTTTTCCGCAACCCCTTGCTCCACGGGTGCCAAAGTCGGCGTTGAGCAGCCTGAAATAAACAAAAACAGCACAGCTATAAAAACTATCAAACATTTTATGGTGTTAGTATGAGCTATCATTTTTTATTTATTCATTTTTTACCGTTTTTTTTAAATCCCCCTCAATCCCCCTTTACGAAAGGGGGAAGC
>CAYMMQ010000138.1:0-3832 GCA_964391585.1 uncultured Ectothiorhodospiraceae bacterium | reverse complement strand
AAGGGGGAAGCGATAAACATACAAACCTTTAGAAAAGGAGATGCAATACCAGCTCCCTTTACGCAAGGGAAAAGCGTTACGTGTAGCCTTTGCGAAAGGAGGAAACTTAAGTCCCCGTCAAGGTAAAAGCTGATGTTCTTAACCATTTACCCTTTTAAATAATAAAAACCAACAATAGCAACAGCTGATATCACTAATGCCCAACCAATTCGATCAATATATAAAGCCAAATTTTTTTCCATCTTTGCCCCACCCATTTTCATTAATGATGCCAGCAAAAAAAACCGTGCTCCTCGACCAATTAATGATGCTGCAATAAAGGGTAGTACAGCCATTTGCATAATACCGGCGGTAATGGTGAATACCTTATAGGGTATGGGAGAAAACCCCGCGATAAAAATAGCTAATACCCCCCATTCATTAAACCATAATCGCGTTAATTGATACTTATCTTCCCAGCGACCACCTTCGGTAATAAGAAAAGCTATCGTATCATAAAAAAAGCTGCCGATTAAATAACCAAACAAACCACCCATAACTGAGGCAATAGTGGTAATAAAAGCATAATAGATTGCTTTATCTGGTTTTGCTAAGGACATTGGTGCCAACATCACATCAGGTGGTACCGGAAAAAATGAAGACTCCGCAAAACTCAACGTTACTAAATATTTATCTGCTTGAGGGTGACGAGCCCATTGTAATACCTTGTTATATAAAGAACTAAAGATTTTCATAAAATAGTATTTAAATTTTTCCAGCAACTAAAGGCACAAAACTCACCGGCTCAATAATTTTTAATTCTACATTACCCGCTATTTTCTGGTAAACATGCAGGTGTTGATCACCTTGAGGGCCAATAGGACTGACAATCCTAGCATTCTCAACTAGTTGATCTAACAATTCTGATGGTAGCGTTTCAGGGGCCGCTGTGACGATCATCGCATCATAAGGAGCCTTACTTTTCCAGCCCCAGTGCCCATCGGTATAATGGGTTAAAATATTATTTAATTTCAAAAGCCGAAAACGCGTTTGTGCTTTTTCCAATAAAGGTTTGATCCGTTCTACTGTATAAACAGAGCGAATTAAAGGGGATAAAATAGCCGTTTGATAACCCGAACCCGTGCCAACTTCTAACACTTTTTGCGGTTTCTCATCGGCTAATAAAAGTTCGGTCATTTTGGCCACAACATAAGGTTGTGAAATGGTTTGAGCATGCCCAATAGGTAAACAGACATTTTCATAAGCTCGGCTTGACAATGCTTCATCAATAAAAAGATGTCTTGGTGTGGATGCAATCACTTCTAACACTTCTTTATTAGTAATCCCCATATTACGCAAATTTTCGACTAAACGGTTACGAGTCCGTTGAGATGTCATGCCAATCCCTTGAATTTGTCGCTGATACATTATGTTTTATTCGTTCTCATTCGTTGATTAATTCATTTGTAGTTAACAAGTTAGCATTAACTGTCCATTTTTCTAAGGCATCACTAACAGCGTAATCAGTTAAGTCAATCGTTAAAGGGGTAATAGAGACAAAACCATTTTCAATCGCATAAAAGTCAGTCCCAGGGCCTGCATCTGCATGTTTTCCCACTGGGCCTAACCAATAAACTTTTCGTCCTCTAGGATCTATTTGCTCAATTGCTGGCTCTGACTTATGTCGTCTACCCAAGCGAGTAACTTGTATACCTTTAATTTGCTCAAAAGCCACATTTGGCACATTAATATTTAAAATACTTTGTTCATTCAAGGGGTACTTTTTTATATGCAATAAAATATTAGCCACCATTTTAGCGGCCGTATCATAATGATAAGTAAATTCATGACTTATTTGATGAGGAAAAGCTAAAGAAACAGCTAAGGCGGGGAGCCCTAAGTGCCGCCCCTCAGTCGCCGCTGCAACAGTACCCGAATACAAGACATCATCTCCCAAGTTTGCCCCAGCATTAATACCTGAAATAACAATATCTATTTGTTGTTTTAGCAAAGCTGTCAAAGCAATATGGACACAATCTGTAGGTGTTCCATTTAAAGAGTAATAATGTTGCAACTTTGAAATAAATTGATCTGAACCATTTGCCAAAAGCTGATTAACATTTTCAGCTATGGGTAATAAAGGTCGATCCAAGGTTAAAGAGTTACTTGCGCCACTACGATCCCGATCTGGAGCTAGCACAGATAATTGGGCACAATTTTTTTCTAATAATAGCTGTTTGACCAATGCTTTTATACCAGGAGCATTGTAACCATCATCATTACTTAATAATATATTCATTACTGCTATCTTATTTTTTGGGCTTAATTTTTGGCTTAAACAATGATGAAAAAACATCATTATCAATCATTTTTAGTGATAAGCTGTGAAACAACATTGATGATACCTGAGAATGCATTGATAAATAAAGAAATTTCTATGAATCATTACAAATATTTAATATACTAAGCCCATGTTAAACAAAAAAACACACAAAACAATTACAAAACCAATTGTAGTTATCTACCATGCAGGATGTCCAGATGGTTTTGCCGCGGCCCTAGCTTTGAGACTTTATTTTTCAGATCAAGTTAAAGAGCAAGATATTAGCTATTTTCCGGGGAAGCATGGTTTTGATGCACCTGAATGTACCGGTAAAGAGGTTTTTATCGTTGACTTTAGTTATCATCGTGCAAACATTATTGAGCTTTGCCAACAAGCCCATCATGTCACTATTATTGATCACCATATCAGTGCACAAAAAGAGTTAGATAAGCTAGAAAATGAAATCGATAATTTAAGTATTCATTTTGATATGTCACACTCTGGGGCAGTATTAAGTTGGATGTATTTTTTCAACTCTCCTCCACCTTTATTATTCAACTATGTTGAAGACCGAGATATTTGGAAGTTTGAGCTGGAAAACACCAATGAAATCATGTTGGCTATCACCTCTTATCCTTATGACTTTGAGCTATGGAATAGTTGGGTAGAAGATGAAAATAAACTAGCTGAACTTTTATATGAAGGGCAAGTATTAACGCGTTCTAAAGATCAAATGATCCAAAAATATGCTAAGTCCAGCTATATAGGGAATATTGCGGGTTATCAAGTTCCTATTGTTAATGCTCCTAGTAGTATCGGCAGTGACTTATTACAATTATTATCGCACAACTATCCTTTTGCAGCCTCTTATGAAGACAGAGAAGATCGACGTAGTTGGCAATTACGCTCATCAGGTGAGCAAGGTATTGATGTTTCTGAAATTGCTCAGCTCTTTGGTGGCGGTGGACATCAGCGTGCCAGTGGTTTTGCAACAGCTTTAGAAAAAATTGCTTTACCCAAGCCGTGATTATGGGATCGGAGCTAAAAGAGCAAAAGAAGTTAACATTAAAATTGCTAGCTACTCGGGAAACTAGCTATGATTTACATCCCAAGCAAGGTAGGCAATAATTCCAATTGTAATTAATAAGGACAGTACCATAATTAATTCACTCATAATTCACTCACTTCTTTAATTAATGATTTGATTTTTTTATGAGTAATAATTACAAAAATTGAAGAAATTAAGAAAGCTATAAATGATAAGCCTAAAATCAAAATATCTAATTTTTGATGATTTGAGCCCATCCAACCAAGCAAAGCAAACATGACTGCGATTGCAACAAAGAATTGCTTTTGTAGAAAGTCAATTTCTAATTTTTTCTCATCTAACTTACTCATGCTAAAAGATTACACCTAAAATTGAGGTGAGTCAATTTTTAACACAGGTCTAGATCTTGACTTCTTTTAACTAATAACTTGTGACTAACGACTTTCATTTTCTACCAATAACAACCCTGCCCCTATAATTCC
>CAYMMQ010000137.1:4422-6118 GCA_964391585.1 uncultured Ectothiorhodospiraceae bacterium | reverse complement strand
TTTGCAATATTAAAAATTAAAACTAAGGATTTTAAATTTTCAGACGCTAATAAAACATAGAACCAATTTATAGAACCAACTAATAGAAGAAACTAAATGGCATTGTGATGATACCTTCAATAAGTGACTACTCTTTTTTAGCATCTACACCTGCTCAGAAAGTTCAGGGCAGTTATGGTGCTATAAAAGAAGAGGCTAATAAAAGCTCTTCCAATATTGCCTCATCAGGGCAAGATAAATTTACGCTTTCAGAACAGGGAAAAGAAAAAAGTAAAACTGATGCAACAGCTCAATCTTCAGCTAAAACTTCAACAACGGATAAGCAAGCTTTAACAGAAGAAGAAAAAAAACAAGTTGAACAACTTAAAAAGCGTGATGCAGAAGTTAAGGCGCATGAACAAGCGCATAAAGCTGTTGCAGGTTCTTTAAGTTCAGGTTCTGCTTCTTATGAGTATCAATCTGGCCCTGATGGTAAGCGTTATGCGATTGGTGGTGAAGTGAGTATTGATACGTCTAAAGTTGCCAATGATCCTGCTGCCACGATTGCAAAAGCACAACAAGTTCGACGTGCAGCTAATGCTCCAGCCCAACCTTCTTCTCAAGATAGACAAGTTGCTGCGCAAGCAACCAAGATGGAAATTGAAGCTCAACAAGAGTTAGCGCAAAAAAATACTGAAAAATTGCAAGCTAAAGGTGGGTTAGGCGAACAAAGTAAAAATGTAACGGGGAGTACTATAGCTGATCAAGCTAAAAGTGATGCTGTAAATGCTAGCGTTTCCACTCAACAATCCACAGCAGATCAGTCAATCAATAAAGCTCAAGAGGCAAAATCAAGTTCTTATTATCAGTCTATTCAGAGTTTAGCAAATACTTATGTGGATAGTAAAAACAATCTTTCTGCTTTTGATTTTTATGCTTAAACGGGTAACTTCTGCTTGATATAAATATCATAGCGCTGTTTTTTAGCTTCAAGGGTTAACTGAGGTTTTTGATTGTTGAGATAATTTGCGGTTTTAGGTCGCTTTACCACCACCCGATATTTAGCTTTTTCTATCGCTATTGTTAGTATTTTATCAGCATCCTCATCCTTGCCAATCATTTCTTGTAGTATTTGCATATCTACTTTAACCAAAGCCGATCCTTTTTTTTCTGGAAACATGGGATCAATATAAACAATATCAAGCGAATTATTTGTTTGTTGGAACAAATAATCATAAGCATCTTGGTGATATAAGGTCATTTTTTTGCAAATTGATTCAATCTGTTCATCCTCATAGGCTTGATTTAAAGCATCTTCTAGCAAGGCACATAAAACGGGGGAGCGTTCAACTAAATTTATTGAACAACCAAAACCAGCTAACACAAAAGCATCTCTTGCTAAACCTGCGGTTACATCTGTTACATGTGGAATAAATCCTTTATTAATTCCTACCGCTTTAGCAATGAGTTGATTTTTACCGCCTCCAAAATTTAAACGATGAAAATTACTACCCGAGTCAAATCTAACCTGTAAGGGATTGATTTTTTTACTAGCCAGTTTAAGTAACTGCAGTTTTTTTTGAGCAACCTGCAGTATAAAGTGTGGTTGCTCTTTTTGTTTACTATCAGGCATTGATAGGAGTTGTTGAAATTGCCAGCGACTTGCAATTTGTTGACAATGCTGCTCTGACTCATGATCCAGTGCAATAATGGGAAT
>CAYMMQ010000137.1:0-4322 GCA_964391585.1 uncultured Ectothiorhodospiraceae bacterium | reverse complement strand
TCTACAAATTAAGGAAATGATAGATGATTTTATCACTGATTACAGCTATGAGTTCTAATCGAGTTATTGGGATCAATAATCAACTGCCTTGGAAATTAGCAGAAGATTTGGCCTGGTTTAAAAAACAAACCTTGAACAAAACGATTGTGATGGGGAGAAAAACATGGGAATCTCTCCCTTTAAGACCACTTCCGGACAGAAAGCATATTATTATTAGTCGTGATAAAAATTATCAAGTGCGAAATCATAAAGGTATCACAGTTGATAATGTATTTGTGGTTAATTCCATTGAAAATGCGATAGAATTGGAATCATCTTTAGTTGATGAGAGCTTGGATCAAACTTCATCAGCTCAACATGAACTGATGTTTGTCGGAGGAGAGCAAATATACCACCTCGCTCTTCCTCTGTGTCAGCGACTTTATCTTACCCAGATCCATCAGAATATTGAAGGTGATGCTTTTTTCCCTAATTATCAACAATATGCTTGGAATGAGGTTTTTCTGCAAAAAAATTCCACTCAACAACAAAACAAGCAGTCTTTATATTATGATTTTCTTATTTTAGAAAGAAAAATATAATAAGGAAAGTATGATGCGAAATTTAAAAAAAAATACTCACTTTATACTCAGTTGCTTGTTTTTGTTGTTGTTAATGAATAATATCGCTTATTCCTCAGAGTTTGAAAATAAGATTGTTGAATCAGCTAATATTGAAAACCCCATTTATTTTAATGAGTTAAAACGTGTAAAAACCTCATTGTTTAACTGGGAAAAAGTATGGGAAGAAGGGGACTTTGGTGGTTATTTAAGTTATTATTCAACCAAGTTTACTCCAGCAAAGAATGACTTAAATCAATGGATGAAAAAACGTGCGCAACGAGTTAATCCCAATAAAAAAATCCAAATAACCATTGATGTGAAGGATATTTCTATTAACAAAGAAGCGGATAAAGCTTCAACAACTTTTATCCAACATTATCAATCTAAAAATTACCAGGACAAGGTAACTAAATTGCTTATTTGGAAAAAAGAAAAAAATCGTTGGTTAATTACTAAAGAAAAGGTTATTTACCCCTGATGCTTAGGATAACTCATAGTGGTTTTCATTTTTCAATTATAATGTAAATCTCCCCTAACCCCTCTTTGCGAAAGAGGGGAACTGCTTCAGAGGTACGAACCTATCTTTACTATAGAAGGGAACTGCTTCAGAGGTACGAACCTATCTTTACTATAGAAGGGAACTGCTTCAGAGGTACGAACCTATCTTTCCTATAGAAGGAACTGCTACGGATGTATTATTGATCTTATTCAAGGTGCTTAACATCTAAATAGCCTCTTTCAATTGCTATTTCATAGGATTTTGATGCAGATAATAATTCTTCATACAAAAGTCTAGCATAATGCAAGTTTTTTACATGGTTGGCAGTGATCGTTGTCCCTTGAATTTCTAATTCGGTCAAATTTTTTAGTTCTTTTAAATAACTCGCTCTTGCTTTAGCCACCATACGCACGGTTGGCTCTATATCCTCAAGGGTAAGCTCGGGAAATATTGGGTTAAGAGTATCATGATTCACTCTTTGTACTAAGCGATCAATTTTAACTAAGATGCGTTTGTTTTCTAATGGCATATTATTTCCTTATCAAGAATTGAGATTAAATAGCAAGTTTATGTTACTGTATTATCAAAGTAAAGTTGGGTGATTAAAAAAGTTTAAAAAGTAAATGCCCAATATTTTCAATTATATCTCCATCTAGTAAGTCAATATGAGAATCGCTTTTTCGATTACGATCACGTTCTAACTTGTCAGCCATAAATGATGGGCGAGAAGAAGTTTGTGATGCTTTTTGGCTTGCAACTTTCTCATGTAAAATTTGTCCACCTGCTTTATGCCACTCTAAAATATGGCTAATTTCACCACTATCTAACCAAATGCCGTGCTGATTACAGCGATCTATTACTACACCACTGCGATGAGAATAGTTTTTACGCTGCATAAATTGCTGGCATTCGGGACACTTTTTATAGCTGATTTTTTGTTCTTTTTTATAGCGATCTTTGTTGATATTATCTAATTGTTCTTGGTTAATAGCAAAAACATTGGATACTGAGTTTTCAATTAATGTTTCTAACTCACCTGGGTCAAAAAATATTCCAAAACATTTATCACAGCGCTCAACATTTAAACTTTCTTTGGTTTTTTTATCAACAGCTAGCTCAATGGTATTAAGTTTGATGTTACAACTGGGGCAGATCCGTTCTGACAAGTGTTCACTAATAGAATAATCATATTTACTATGTAAATCGACATCACTTCTTACCCCACAATATTCACAACGGTTGCTATTTGCCTTAAGTGGGGCTGAACAACTATTACATCTTGCCATTAAAGTTTATCCAATATTTCTTGTTTTTTATTATTATAGTCGGCTTCACTGATTAACTCTGCATCAAACAAACTTTTTATTTTACGTAACTTTTCCATAAGATCATCAGTAGAAGCTGCAGGAGTAGAAGCAGCAGGTTTTTCATTGGTATTCGTTTGAGCTTGTTGATGAGTAGGGTCAAAATTATTTGCCATAGAATGGGCCATATTTTGTCCAAATCCCATGCCTGCACCTAATCCCATACCAATCCCTGCAGCACCACCTTCGTTTCTAGCCGCTTCACGCATCGCTTCAATTTGTTGCATGCCCGCATAACTCATTCCTACCGCTTTTGCGGCTTGTGCTTCTGCTGTCAAGTCAGCAATCCGGTTTATGCGCTTAAGCGTGTTTTGATCAAAATCAGTACCTTCAATTCTAAAGTCAGTAATTTCAAAACCTAATTTATCAAAAACCTGACTCAGTTTTTCTTGCATTCCTTGAACGATTTCTTCTCGATTTGCATCTATATCCGCATAAGAAAAGCGACTACTAGATAAAAAGTCTGTTAAAGGTTGGATAAGCCGGTTAGACATGGTTTGTCTAAAATCATCAGCATAAAATTCATTATTACTACCGACAATATTGACAAAAAAACCACGAGGATCAGAAATGCGGTAACTATAATTACCATACACTTTTAAGCTCACTGGAAATTTATAAACGGGATCATCATATTTGATGGGAGAAGTCGTTCCCCATTTTTGATCGAGGATTTTGGTTTTTTTATAAAAATATATTCCAACTTTATGCTCGCTTTCAAAAAACTGCATAAACTTTTTAACCGTAGTCCAAAAAGGAACATTATCTGTTTTGAGAGAAAATATTTTTTCTTTTTCTAATACATAACGGATTTTACCTTCATAAACAAAGATACAACCTTGTCCAGGGCCTATAATCAGCTTTGAGGCATTTTTTATTTCATCGCCGTTATCGGTCCACTTGTATAATAAAGTGTTTGGGTGTGGATCTGTCCATTCAATAACAGAGCGAAGTTGTCGTCTTATACCATCAAAAACTGCCATAACTGATTCTCCTGAAAATATTCACCTCTTACTTTGTCAGATTAGTTGAATTAATTCAAGTACATCTCAAGGAAAAATGTTATATATTTAGGTGATTTGTAAACTGATTTTTGAATGTAAGTTAGAAGGTAACTACTTTTTTATAACTTTAGGTTTATTATAACTTTAGCTTTATTATAAATTAGGCAATGGCAGTATGTTTCCAAGAAATTTGAGCCCAAGATACATACGCATCTACCGCCGACTCAACGATAATAATTTCCATACCAATTAATTGAGAAATAATACTAATATTAGGCTCAGAAAACTGCTCTTTTAAGATTTCTAATTGTGAACTATTAACATAAAGTAGATTAGGTCGATAACCATGCTTTTGTTCATAATGAGAAGTAAGCCTATTAATTGTACTGATCATAAAGTTCTTCATTGTATAAGTGAAAGATACTGATAATATCGTCTAATTCAAATAAAACTTGATTCATTTTTTGTTGTTATTTCCACTGTTGTTCCCAATTTGGCTAGTGCTTTAAGCATAACTATATGTAGTATAGATGTAGTGTAGCCAAATGTAGTATAGCTAAAATTTTAGCCATTTGCCATTTTTAAAATACTCAGCCGGTTGAAATTGATCTTTATAATGCATTTTTGCATTTTCTTTAATCCAATATCCTAAATAAACCCAATCAAGCTCACGTTGCTTAGCCACTTCAATTTGGCTTAAAATAGCATAAGTTCCAATACTTCTTGCTTGATCGGCGGGTTCGCAAGAAAAAAAAGTATAAACAGATGATAAGGCATTGGGTAATACATCGGTAATTGCAAACGCAAGCAAAAGATTATTTTCTTGGGGTACACGGAATTCAATAAATTTTTT
>CAYMMQ010000136.1:0-6182 GCA_964391585.1 uncultured Ectothiorhodospiraceae bacterium | reverse complement strand
AAGGGGAAGCCTAAACACATCAGTTTCCACCTTTAAGTACCAACGTATGAGTAGTAAATAGCTATAAATCAAAGATAATACTATGAAAAACAGCGGTCAAAATATATAATTGGCGACCAAGATTTTTAACTGCTTTTGCCTAAAAGGGTGAATTATGGCAGTATTAGAGCGATTTTTCAAATAGATTTATCGCTAAATAATTTTATATTCGGAAAATGGATTCAATGAATAACAAAAAACCCAAAAAGACCAGCAACTTTATTCGCCACATCATTAGTAACGACTTAGGAAAAAATAAAAATGAAGGCAAAGTTGTCACTCGTTTTCCACCTGAACCTAATGGGTATTTACATATAGGTCATGCAAAATCCATCTGTTTAAACTTTGGACTTGCAGAAGATTTTAATGGCAAGTGTAATTTACGCTTTGACGATACCAATCCTGAAAAAGAGAGCCAGGAATATATCAATTCGATTAAAAAGGACATTTCATGGTTAGGTTATCAATGGCAAGGAGATATTAAATATGCATCAAATTATTTTGAGCAATTATATCTGTATGCTATTGAATTAATTAAACAAGGTAAGGCTTATGTTTGTGCATTAACTGCCGAGCAAGCAAGAGAATATCGAGGCACCTTGACTGAGGCTGGCAAAGATAGTCCCTATCGTGATCGTAGTATTGAAGAAAATCTTGCACTATTTGAAAAAATGAAAAATGGTGATTTTGCTGATGGCAGCCATGTTTTACGAGCCAAAATAGATATGAATTCTGGCAATATTAATATGCGAGACCCTATTATTTATCGTATTCGCAGGCAACACCACCACCAAACGGGTGATCAATGGTTAATCTACCCTATGTATGATTTTACTCATTGTGTTTCAGATGCTTTAGAAGGAATTACTCATTCTATTTGCACCTTAGAATTTGAGGATCATCGCCCTTTATATGACTGGTTTTTAGATCAGCTTCAAACACCAGCTCATCCACAACAAATTGAATTTGCACGTTTAAACTTAAATTATACGGTTACTAGCAAACGAAAATTAAAGCAATTGCTTGATGAGAATAAAGTCAATGGTTGGGATGATCCCAGGTTGCCAACTATTTCTGGCTTACGTCGTCGTGGTTATACGCCGGCATCGCTGCGCAACTTTAGCGAACTCATTGGTGTTACCAAAGTTGATAGTATCGTTGATATGAGTATGTTAGAGTTTTGTATTCGTGAAGATTTAGAACAACATGCACCCAGAGCAATGTGTGTTATTCGTCCTTTGAAGGTTGTAATCGAAAACTACCCTGCAAAGAAGGTGGAAGATTTAATTTCACCTTGTCATCCCAAAGATGAAAGCATGGGAACACGAACTTTAAAAATGAGTCAAGTTTTGTATATAGACCAACAAGATTTTTCAGAAATTCCACCGCCTAAATATAAACGCTTAAGCCTTGGTAATGAAGTTAGGTTACGAAACTCTTATGTGATCCGATGTGATGCCGTAATAAAAGATGATGCAGGCACCCCTATCGAACTTCGGTGTAGTTATGATGAAAACACCTTAGGAAAAAATCCAGTAGGACGTAAACCTGCGGGAGTAATTCACTGGGTTGAAGCCGCGCATAGTTTACCAGCTGAAATTAGAGAATATGATCGTTTATTTATGATAGAACAACCCGACAAAAAATCCAGTGATGGTGAGGATAACTTTTTAACTCACTTAAACCCCGACTCCTATATTGTCCATACCGATGCCAGAATTGAGCCATCTTTGGCTCAAGCTGAAGATGAGCAACACTTTCAGTTTGAACGAGAAGGTTATTTTGTGGTTGATAAAGACTCGACTGAGGATAAAAAAGTATTTAACCGTACCGTTACCTTACGTGATAGCTGGGCCAAGATTAATCAATAAAAACCACTTTCATAAAACCATTTACATAAAATCATAGTATATAAAACCATGTTAAAAGTATTTAATACCTTATCCGCTCAAAAAGAGCAATTTATCCCTATTGATAGCAATAGGATTACCATGTACGTTTGTGGCATGACGGTCTATGATTATTGTCATATTGGCCATGCTCGAGTACTGGTTGTTTTTGATATGATTAATCGTTACTTGCGCCATATTTATGGTGAAGATAAAGTCGTTTATGTGAGAAACGTCACTGATATTGACGATAAGATTATTCAGCGAGCGATTGAGAATGGGGAAGATATTGTAAGCCTTACCTCTCGATTTATTAAGGCAATGCATGAAGATGCCGATGCACTTGGGGTAAAAAGGCCTGATATTGAACCGCTAGCGACTGAGCATATGCAGCAAATCATTGATATGATTCAGACTATGGTGGATAATAAAGTCGCTTATCAAGCAGACAATGGTGATGTATTTTTTCAAATCGAAAACTTCCCTCAATACGGTAAATTAGCCAAGAAAAACTTAGATGATTTGCGCTCTGGACATCGTGTCGATGTTGATCAAGCCAAAAAAAATCCACTAGATTTTGTATTATGGAAATCAGCCAAAGCCCATGAACCCAGTTGGGACTCTCCTTGGGGCAAAGGACGACCTGGCTGGCATATTGAATGCTCTGCTATGTCAACTTTTTGTCTGGGCAATCACTTTGATATCCACGGCGGAGGTCTAGACTTACAATTCCCACACCACGAAAATGAAATTGCTCAGTCTGAAGCCTGTACCGGTGAAACCTTCGTCAATTACTGGCTGCATAATGGTTTTGTCAAAGTTGATGATGAAAAAATGTCTAAATCCCTGGGTAACTTTTTCATCATTCGTGATGTATTAAAATTGTATGCACCTGAAGTTATACGTTATTTTATTTTAAATAGTCATTATCGCAGTCCTCTAAATTACTACAACAAAAATCTGGATAAAGCAAAAGCTTCCTTAAGCACCTTATATAATACTTTGTCCTTATTTAAAGATGACATTCCCAATACTATTGATGAAACGCTATTACAACAGCAATATGTCGTCAGTTTTCAAACGGCACTAGATGATGACTTTAATACCCCAATGGCCATTGCCATATTATTTGAAATTAACAAAGCCATCCATAAGCTAAACCATACCTTAAGTCAAGACCAACAAATTGAACGTCAGCAACTATTAGCAACTTTAAGGTATTTATCAGCATTATTAGGGCTATTACAAGACGATGCTGAAGGTTTTTTACACTATTCGTCTTCTGGTGATAACAACGATCAACTTAGCGATGAGGAAATTGAGCAGTTAATCCAATTAAGAGCACAAGCAAAATCGGAGAAAAATTGGGCTGAAAGTGACCGCGTTAGGGATGTTTTACAACAACAAGGAATTAGCTTAGAAGATGGCCCTGAAGGAACACGTTGGCGCAGGTAAGCAGAAGAACAAAAAAAAGGGAGTAATGCTTTAAGGCTTACTCCCTTTTAGTAATGTTTTAGTAATGTTTTAGTAACGCTTTAATAAAACTAAACCTAATCTTGTTTTAAACGCTCAGAAAAAATTTCAACTTCACTTTCATTCCTAACCTGTTGGATCGCAGCATTTGTTAATATTGCCGCTTCAGATTGTAGCAACATTTGAGATAGCTGAACTGCTAATTGAGGATCTTCTTTATCACCTCCATCAACCACTTGACGAACAATCACTAAAGCAACCTGATTATTGGCTAACTTAATAGCACTTGCAATAGCCATGTCTTTATTTTCAGCACTCGCTCTAGGCAGAGAAAAAGCCTTTCTGATAATAGCAGCAGGTATTTCTCGATTATCACGTTCAACAAAACCATTTTGCTTTAATTCTAAACCATTTTTTTTAAGCTCATTAGCAAGAGTTTGTTTTTCATTAAAGGTTTTTTCTAATTGACTCGCAAAATCAAATGCCTTATTAACCGTTTTTTTCTTGACTAAAAATGCTTTAATTTTCTCTTTAACTTCTACTAGAGGTTTAATTTTAGCTGCAAATTTTTGTTCAACACGCAATACTATAGCATGATCTGAACTTAGTTCAATCAAGTCACTATTATTAGCTTCTTCAAATACTGTATCACTAAAAGTTGCCTTAATTAAAGCCGCATTAGAAAAAATTCCACTACCACCTTCACGAGAAAAAACAGGACTATATAGTACTTCTATTCCTAATTCTGCAGCAGTTGTTTGTAATGAATCAGGATTTTCATAAGCTAACGTTTGCATTTGCTCTGATTGTTCAACAAATTGTTTTTCCGCTTTTTCATACTGTAAAGATGTTTTAATTTCATCAAACACATCTTTAAGTGGCTTAAGCTGTTCAGGCTTAATATCATTTAGTTTCACAATATGATAACCAAAAGAGCTTAAAAAAGGCTCGCTTAAAGCATCTTTAGCTAAAGAAAAAGCTTTGTTTTCAAATTCTGCAACCATGTCACCTTTTTTGAAAAAACCAAGATCGCCACCGTTTTTAGCCGAACCAGGATCTTTAGAGGTTTCTTTAGCTACTTTAGCAAAGTCTTCCCCCCCAATAATACGGGCATAAATTGCATCAATATCTTTTTTCGCTTGCGCTTTAACAGCTTCATCATCTCCAATAACTGGAATTAAGATATGACTCACTTTACGCTCTTCAGCAATACTGTATTTAGTTTTATTATCACCATAAAACTTTTCTATTTCAGCATCATCAATCTCAATACCCGCTGCAATTTTTTGACGTGAAACTTCTAAATACGCTAATTTGACTTGTTCAGGTACTTCATACTGTTGTTGATTTTTTTGATAAAAATCATTCACTTCTTCATCAGATACATTACTAATAAGTTCGAATTTTTTCGTATCAATCATCACATAATCAACTTCACGCTTTTGTTTTAACAACCGAATTAATTGATCAATTTCAGATTTTGTGGCAAAACTACTATACTTAATCGCATCAACATATTGTTGTACTAAGATATCGTCTTTTAATAAACCAATATAACGCTCATAGGTCAAACCCATACGAGCTAGTATTTGATTAAATTGTTGTGCTGAAAACTGCCCGGTTTTTGCATCAATGAAGTTTTTGTCAGATATAATTTTCTTTTCTATTAAGGCTTGGCTGCTCGCATAACCTTGTTCATTCAAATGATTTAATAAAGCACGATTATTAATCAAACGATCTAAAACCATTTTACGGCTCATATCCTCACTTCTGGCACTTGACTCATTATTATTTTGCAATTCTTGTTGTAAGGCATTTTTAAAATCATAGCTGGATACATTGACTCCATCTACTTTGGCAACGGGCAAATTTTGTTCAGGAGTAATATAACTTCCTATACCCCAAAGAGCAAAAGGAACCGAAATAAGGATGACAATTAACCAGGCAAACCAACCTTTTGCCTTTTCTCTAATCACGTGTAACATCATAAGAATATAAACTCTTTTTTCTCAATTAAGGGAGTAAATTATGGGTGCATACCCATAATCATTGAAAATATCGACTTGGCTAAGTACTTTATTTTTTATAAAGTACTTATCTTAAGATCCCAAGTATCTAGGGTATAAAAAAAAAGCGCCCCCAAAAAACAAGGAACGCTTTACAATAGCAATTGGCGGAGTGGACGGGACTCGAACCCGCGACCACCGGCGTGACAGGCCGGTATTCTAACCAACTGAACTACCACTCCAAAACTTGCAGATAAGAACTTTCTATAAAAAGCCCTAATAGAAATTAATTGACTGCTTCTTTTAATGCTTTTCCAGCTTTAAAAGCAGGATTTTTTGATGCTTTAATATCAATCGCTTCACCAGTTCTAGGGTTGCGTCCTGAACGAGCGGCTCTTTCTCTAACTTCAAAAGTGCCAAAACCAATAAGGGTTACAGGTTCTGCATTTTTAAGAGATTCAGTAATCGCACTAATCATTCCATCTAATGCACGAGCTGAGTCAGCTTTAGTTAAGTTTGCTCTTTCAGCTATTGCGCTAATAAGTTCTGATTTATTCACTAATTATTCCCCTTTAAAAATTTAAAAATAGTAAGCTTTCATAATATCCGCATATTATACGTTTTCTCAGCTAGAAAAAGAAAGCTGTTTGGACGAAAAAAACAAGGAAAACATATCTTATATATTTCAGCTCATGTCAAAAAAAAGCCAATAACACAGGGGGAAACACCCTGAGCTAAATATTCCATGTTAAATGCTAAATGCTAAATGCTAAAT
>CAYMMQ010000135.1:0-6305 GCA_964391585.1 uncultured Ectothiorhodospiraceae bacterium | reverse complement strand
AAAAATTTTATCATAATAATTGAAATCCGTTTATTTGCTCATTTCTAACTGCTCTGGCTATTTCTTGTCCGTCTATATTGACACTTATCGGTGCGCTAACAAATTCTCTTAAAACCTCTATTAACTCGCTACGCTCATCTAACTTATTAACAACCTCACTACCTTGTTGCTTGTTTAAAATTGCCTCGCCTGCGTTTCCTCTGAATAATATCTTATCACCTGTAGTTGTTGCTCCACCTAAAACACCACCATCTTGAAAACCACTTATACCAGCTAATTTAGCAGCCTGGGCCGCCATTGCTGTTCCAACTAATCCAGCAGCAGCAAAATTAAAGGGAGGTGGGAAGGCCGCAAGAGCTTTTGAAACTGCAATAGGTGTATCGATAGCTATTTGGACAAGACCAGCTGCTTTTCCAATAGCAGCTAGTGTACTATTTTCAGAGCTTGCTAGTGTTGCTATTGTTGCAAATGTTGATCTTCTATTAGCTATTTTTTGTTTTTCTAACGCTAATTCTTGATCTGCTATTTTCTTTTTCTCATTAAGTGATCTTAATCCATCTTTTCTATCTAAATCAGCTAATTCTTTTTGGTTTTTTGTTTTGGATGCTTTTTTAGCTTCTTGGTCAAGTCTTAATATTTCATTTTCAGCGTCTATTTGTTTTTGAATATTATCTATCTTTTCTTGGCCCTGTAAATTACTCTCATCTTTTTTTAGACTTTCTATATTTTTTCTTTCTTCTTCTTGTTGTAATCTTATTTCTTTTAATTTTTCATTAATAGCTCTTTGCTGTAAAACCTCAAAAGAGTTTTCTGTATCAATTTTTCTTTTTTCTGTTTCTTTTATTTGTTTTGATTTTTCAACATCATTTAATATTTTTTGTTTTTCAGCCAATAATCCTATTTTATCCGCTAATTCTTTAGAAACCTGTGCGCTTCTCCCAATAAAAGAGTTAAATATAATACTACCCTTATTGTCGTTTAATTCTTTTTGTAAAGCATTTGTTTCTTCTTTTAGTTTTTTAATTTCGTCTTTAATGCTTGAAACATTACCAGCAGTTTTAGCACCTTTAGAAAATACGTCTAGCCAAAACTTTGTCGGTGTAGTGAGTAACGTATCAACAATTCCACTTAAACTCGCACTTAAAGCAGGGCCATTCTCTTTTATTGTTTTTGTTAAATCTTGAATACCACCAGAAAAAGCTTGAACAAATTCAATTACTGCTGGAGACTGAGTTACTATATTACCAAGTTCTGCTCTAAGGAATTTAGTAGAACCCTCTGCCTTTGATGTTGCACCGCTAAACGTGTCTAGTAATCTATTATAATCACCCTGGAAAACTTTTGCCTCTTTTAATATACCGACATATTTTGCTTGTGTTTTTTCAGCATTGGTTAATTGGCCGATAGTTTTACCAATAGAAGCTGCATATTCTTTTTGTATATTACTTAAATTTTTTGTGATACCAGCATTATCAACTTTAATAGATAAATCGTTTTTTAAACCTTCGGCAGCACCTTGAATTGCTTCTCCTAGCGATAATTGTCCTTGCCTATTAAAAGCAGCCGATTGTCTTAATGCTTTAAATACATCGATTGATTTTTGAGCGTCTAAACCAGTTGCAAGTAAGTTTTTTAATGAATTTGAGACTTGAGATAATGGTATTAACCCATCAGACGCTAACTCTTTAGCAGCATCAGTAATAAATGAAACATCTTGTCCAGTGTTTTGAGCAACAGAACTTAAACCAATTAATGAGTTTTCTAATTCTTTAGACTCACTTATTAATGTTCCTATGCCTGATATAATAGCTCTACCAGCGAAGACACCAGCGAAAACACCAGTTAATCGCCTTGCACCTAAATCGAGAGCCTTCATGTTTTTTGAAACTTTTTTAATTTCTTTGGTAGCTTTTCTTGAATCAGCACTTATTTTTAATAAAATCTCAGTTTGAGCTACCATTTTTATTAGTCCTTAAATCATTTAATTTATTCTCAATAATGGAAAATAAATTTAATTTTTCAAAACTTAAGTCATTTGCAGTAAACACAATTCCTAAGTTTTTAGCTTTTATAAATGATAAATATTCATCTAATACAAGCTTTGAAGATCTAAGTCCATTCAACTTTTCTTTCTCTATTATACCATTTTCTATGAGGTCATAAAAGTCTTGATTAAAAAATTCAAGAGCAGTTACTTCCTCTAATCTTGCTTTCCCTCATCAGACACCCCCAAAACACTATTAAGTATTTGTGAGCCTATAGCTTCTATTTTTACAGCGTTTTTCCTATCTTCTAAGTCAAAGTCTTTTGATTCTATAAATTTATCAAGTGAAGGAATTATTTTAGATAAGTAAAGGTAATAAGCATTTTCATCTTCATTTATTTCAAATAACCCAATTCCCATTTTACCTTTTAAGTATAAACCTTCGGCAACAGTAGGTAATCTGTATTGTATTCCCTCATATTCCATTATAACCAGCCTAAGTGAATATCTTTTTCAGATGATGTTATATATCCTTTCATTTCCAAATTATAAACCATATATCCATCCTGATCGGCTACTGGCATTGCTGTAATAGAAGCGTTTGGCATATATACAACCGAGCTTAAACCAGCTTGAAAATTACCACCTGATTTTGGCCCTGATGCATATTGAACTGGAGTATTTGTGTTATTAATAAATTTATTAAATAACTCACTTTCATATTGATTTAAAATAAGCGTTCCTGTAAGTGTTGCTTCTCTTTCAAGAGTTAATGTTGCTGATTTACCAGTTGATGCACAAATGTCATTAACATCTGTTTTTGGTGTACTTATACTAAAAGAAACATTTGAAGCATTTCTACAAACTATTGAATCACCTAATAAAAATTCATGTGATCTAACGACTTGTGGATCGGAAACATCAAGTGAAGGTGTAAATGGAGCATCTAAGCTTATTGCACTTCCAGCCGTATATGTTGTTGCTCCTGTTTTATCAGCAGCTACAGAGTATCCAATAAGCGACCATATAGATGTTGCTACATTTGTACCTGTGTTAGACAGTAGCTCTAATTCAGCACCACTTGTTGCAATTGTAAATTTACCAAGAGTATTATCATAAGAGCAAGTTATCGTGTTAGCACTACCTGCAGTCATTTTGTTACTTATTTCAGTAGCTAATTCTATCGGATCTTTATATGTTTTTTGTTCAACAACAACCGATAATTCACCACCAGCAGCAGCGTCTTTAAAATCAATAGAATCATTTGTTGCATCAACTACAAAATAATTAGAAAAGTATTCTAAACCTTCAAATTCAGCAGTTACGCTAGCTAAGTCCTTTGCTGGAAATTCAACATTTAAACTTGTTGTTCTACAACCAGAAACAGCGTCCTTATATGATGAACTTGTTGCAGCTTGGTATCTATAAGCTGAAAAAGTAGGATGACCACTGGCCACCGGGGCATAATGAACACATTTACCAAGGGCAACGCCTGATGCTGGAGCATTTGCAAGAGCAAAATTTAATGTTAAATCATCTCCAGCAATTGATTTAATACATCTAATTGACCAGCCATTTGTTCCATCTTTAACCAATAATCCTTCACCTACTGCGAAATTTGCGCCAACACCGACACCGACTTTAATTAATGATGTTGTAGATCCTGCTATTGTTGATTCCTCTGAACCATTTACAGCTACAGAGCCAAAAGCTGACTCCATTAATATTCCCCATTCTGGTTGTTGTCCTTCGACTCCTGAGTGTCTAAAATAACCAGGCCAAGAACCGCTAGGACTTTCACCAGTTACTAAACTTTTCGCTTTTCCAATATCGTTAATAAGTTCATCAGAGTCAACAACGTCAACATTTCCGCTAATTGTGAAACCTTCTCTTAATTTTACAAAATCACTACCAGCAGTTAAAGCTTGCAATGTACCCTCGGTTGTTTCTTTTTTAAAAGCTGCAACCTGTGATCGTGTTAATTCTGCCATTTTTATTACTCCCTATATAGTTTCGTTAATATCAAAGTTAAATACTGCTTCTATAGCAAGAAAATTAAACTTTTCTCCTATAATAAATTCTATACCCGAATCACTCACATAATCAACTTTGTTTACACTTGCTTCTATATCTAACTGATTAGGCCCTTCAAATGCAAGTCTGAGTGTATTTATATTTTCGGCCAACTCTTTTGATTTATCGTCAATTAATGCGTTATTATTTCCTATTGATATATTTTGCACTGTGGTAACAATGGCTATTTGCCTAACTGTTCCTATTTCGTGAAATGTTTGTAAATCAGATGATGATCCAGGTAGTAATTTTAACCCCCAACCATTTTTTAATAAAATATCCGTATTATCTTCTAATGAATAAGGATTACTTATTTTTGTTTTTGTAGTAAATCCTGTCAATGTAGGTATTAGAACATTTAATCTGTCAAAAATTGTAGATATTTTACTCATCTATACATTTTCCCTTGATGGTACTTTGTTTCATCTATATCTAATGTAGCATTTTTATTCTTGTCTACTTTAAAAACTTTATTTAATCGCTTACTTGATTCAATTTCTGCTGCGCTTTTATCGTCTTTATAATCATCACCAAGTGACTTATATATTATTTCTGCTGTTTTACTAACACATGGTCTTATTAACTCGTTCTTATCCAGTAATTGTGAATCATATGAAATAATTTGTCTATTTATTAAATTATCCATGACTAATCTACTAGCTACTATTTGTTGCTCGTCCCAATTGGTTTTACCAGCCGCAAAACCTGTTAGCATATCAGAATTGTTAAATTCTGGAAATTCACTATACAAATCTGAATCAATACAAAATTTATGTCCAATATATTTAAGCTCTGTTAAAGCATCCATTGAGTTATTAAAAGAAACCCTGATCCAGTATCTATCATATATAGTAACACCGCCTAAACCAGTTATATTTTCTGAACCAGATGAATCAACAGTGTCCTCTAAAGTCCATCCATTATTTTTATTAGGAACAAAAGTAATATAACCTTTATTATTAAATCCATTAGTTCCATCTATAACCTCAATGGCTGAAATCCAAGAAGATCCGTCCCAATAACTAATACTCGGTGAAGTTGCTTGAGTGTTTGCCGTTATAAAATCAGTATAAAAACTATTAAAAGGATAATAGTCACCTATGTAGATAAAATCTTGTGTTGCTGTATAATCAACAACGCTAGATCCTGTATTATACCTTTCTATGTCTTTTGTTATATCACTTAATACTGAATTGTTTGAAAATATAACTTTTTTCATTATAACCTCTTAAAGTTTTTCATATAATTAAGTCTATACATTAAGTCGTTTGGTGACAAATTTGATAAATTTTCACCAGTGATATAATTAGCTACTTCTACACAAAATAATTGATCCTTTTTTTGCCACTTATTAAGACCTGGTAAAACTCTACCGAAATATCTATTCATAAAAAATCTTATAGCTAAAAAAAATACGCCTATAAAATCATATTTAAAGTCAATAGTTTGAAGTATTGCGTCTTTAAAAATAAAGTCTTGATCGACTTTTTTAGTATATCCATATCTTGCAAGAATTTCATAGTTTTGTGAGATATGTTTAAATGTTGAAATATGAACACCTTTTAACCATGTGCTATGTAAAACAAATTTACCAAAAAACAATATAGCTATATGACTAGGACTTTTTTTATAACTCTGTCCTTTTTTAGTTGTGCCCCAACTTATTAGTTTAGCTATTATTCCACTATGTCTTAAGCACATTATTTCTATCATTTGTAAAACACCATATTAATCAAAACATCAACATCATTAAATGTACCTACTGATTGATAAACTATTCTTATTCTAGCATTTTGATATCCACTTCCATTTATTATAGAAGATGGTTCAATCTTACTGAACATATTGTCGGGTATTAAAAGATTTTGTCCACTTTTACCAGGATCAACATACCAACCTTCGCCAAATTCTGTTTGTATATAATCATTAATAACAACAACATTATTTGATACAACATCTAATACAATTTGAAACGATATTCTATCTCTAAATACATGATTATTTAATATTGGCTGGACTCCTGATATATATTTTGTATAAGGAATAATAAAATCAAAATTTTTAATAGTTCCTTTTGGAACAGTAAAATCCATTATTCCTTCATAATCAGATATTAAACCTTTTACGTACGCTTCACTTGCAATACTCATTAATAGACCTCCAGGAAGTGAATATTTCCATATACATCTTCGCTACCTACTGTTGTCCTGCCAGCTAATGTTAGTGTATCAGCCACCCCATCAAAATC